>DKUR01000072.1:0-158 GCA_002490775.1 Lachnospiraceae bacterium UBA7199
CCGTTCTTTCTATCCAGCCGGTAAAGGGCTTTGATTCATTCTTTGCTGCTTTCATTGAAGCAGCTTCGCTCTCACCAAATAATATCTCAACCATAGCAACCTCTTTAACATCATCAAACATGAATTTTCTGCTGCAAGTATAGCACATTATCACATAA
>DKUR01000072.1:521-7541 GCA_002490775.1 Lachnospiraceae bacterium UBA7199
ACATAAGTGCAAACTAAAAAAATATCAATATTATAGCAGGATTTTTTTGAAAAAACATCAAATTTCTTTATATATTCAAAAAAAAGAGAAGAAAATATCAATAAATATGACTAATATAAACAATCGTAAAAATTTGTATAATAATTATAATGGAAATATAAAAATTAATGAATGGGAGGAAAAGAAATGCTAGATGCAAGAAAAAATTGGATCAGACCAAAGAATGGCATCGTAAAAGATAAACCTATGCGAATGCTTTTCCGCAGGACTTTTTATTTTGACGAAATACCAGAGACGGCACAGCTTATGGTTTCGGCGGATTCCAGATATAAACTGTACGTAAACGGACAACTTGTGGAAGCTGGTCCATGTAAAGGAGACAGTGAAGTCTGGTATTATGACGAGTTAGAACTGGCTTCTTATCTTCGGACAGGAAAGAATGTAATTGCAGTGGAAGTGCTTGCATTCCCGAACGAACATGGAAACGGCAGCTTTAGTATTTTCCGCACAGGACATCCAGGGCTGTTTGTGTCAGGAAAGGCTGAGAGTCGTCATATAGCGATTGACCTGTCTGCGGACGAGCAATGGAAGGGATGTATCGATCCTGACTTTTCTATTATCAAAGAGTCAGACATTTTTGCGCCTTTGCAGATGATAGAAGAGAGAAAGGCTCATCCAGAGATAATTCAGTGGAAGCTGACAGATTATGATGATTCATATTGGGAAAATGCGGTCTATGATACAGAGCTTAGTGCTGAATTTAGTCCAGGAAACTTAAGCGGTCGGGTTATACCATTTCTTTATCGAAAACATAAGCAGTTTGTTGGTGTCAGGTCAGTTCAGACAGAGATTGAAAAGGCTGAACTGGAACTATTTTTGAAAGGCAGTCATTCAGTTACTGTCGAGAAAAATCAGAAAATGATTATAGAGCTTAATGCGGGGGAAGAAGAAACTGGATATCTATATCTTAAAATAGCTGGCGGGAAAGGAAGCTGTGTAAAGATTCTTACTTCGGAAGGGTACGTACAGGAGGGATTTCAGGGAGACCTTAAAGTACCGTTCAAAAAAGACCGTCTTGATACTGAGTGTGGACATCTTCATGGATTTACAGATACTTATGCTCCAGCAGGGAACGGAACACATGATAAGCCAGAGGAATACGCCCCGTTTTGGTTCCGAACTTTCCGCTTTGTACGTTTGGAGGTGGAAACAAAAGAGGAACCGATGACATTATTATCTTTTGATTATGAGGAAACAGGATATCCGTTAGAGGTCAAAACCAGAGCATCGGCGGACGACCCAGATTTTGAAGCAATCTGGGACATTTCCGAAAGGTCGCTTAGAAGATGTATGCATGAGACTTATGAGGACTGCCCATTTTACGAACAACTTCAGTATGTAATGGATTCCAGAACGCAGATTCTTTATACCTATACGGTATCTGGTGATGACAGACTTGCCAGAAAGTGCATGGATGATTTTCGGCGTTCACAGCGGTGCGACGGTCTGACAAATTCCAGCCATCCGAATTATGAGTCAAACGTAATTCCAAGCTTTTCTATCTACTATATTCTTATGGTATATGACCATATGATGTATTTCGGAGATAAGGAACTGCTCCGAGAACATCTGCCCCATATCGACCGTGTACTCCAGTTTTTTCATAAACATCTGACAAGGCATGGATATTTGGACAAAATCGGCGGCTTGAACGGACGTGCAAGGTTTTGGTCTTTTATTGACTGGGCGGCGGAATGGAAAGAGACTTCCGGAATTCCACCTGCAACGCTGCAAGGACCGATTACGATGGAGAGTCTTTTATACATCTATGGGCTGCAGGCGGCGGCAAAAATCGCTTCTTATCTTGATTTTACGGACTTATCTGACAGCTACTGCACAGAGGCAAAAAATGTGCAAAATGCGGTAAAGAAGTTTATGACAGGGAAGAAAGGTATGCTGACGGATGGCCCAGGGATTGAAGAATACTCGCAGCATGTCCAAGTTTTTGCCGTTCTGACAGGAACGCTTGACCATGAGGAAGGAAAGAAAGTGCTCCTTGAAACCATAGAGAATAAAGAAACGTATCCCCAGTGCTCCGTTGCCATGGCATTTTACCTGTACCGAGCGCTTGAAGAGACAGGATTATATGAATATACACAAGAATATTGGGGAATCTGGAGACGTATGCTTGCAAAACACAGTACCACCTGCATTGAAGACGAGATTCAGGAACGCTCTGACTGCCATGCGTGGGGAGCTCTAATTCTGTATGAACTGCCGTCAGTAATTCTGGGAGTCAGACCAGAAGAACCAGGATATAAAACAATCGGAATCCGTCCACAACCAGGATATCTAAATGAGGCCGAAGGTGACCTCCTGACACCAGCGGGAAAAATCCATGTGCATTGGATAAAGGATAAAGAAGGTAAGCTGGATCTTACATATGATGCACCAAAGGATGCAGCGGTAGTAATAGAGAAATCATAAATATTTAAATAAGAAATGGAGGATATGAAATGAAACAAGCAACAAAAAAGAAAATGTCAATGCTGCAGATTGTTGGTTACGGAAGCGGCTGTCTTGGAGCAAATCTGATGAATAATACGGTATCATCTTTTATTAGCTTCTATTACACAGAAGTCGCTGGACTTCCGATTGCGGTGGTGGGAATTATCCTGCTGGCATGTCGGCTTCTGGACGGAGTGTCTGACCTAGTTATGGGTGCGGTCGTGGAACGCACTTATACCAGAGAAGGAAAAGCACGTCCATGGGTGAAGCGTATGGCAATCCCATTTGGATTGTCTATATTCCTGATGTTTTTATCACCCTCTTTTGGCATGACGGGAAAGATTATTTGGGCGGTCTGCACATACATTGCAGGTATTGCAATTATCTATACAGCAGTTATGGTTCCGTATAATACGCTATCCGCAGTTTCTACGGAAGACGTAGATGAGAGAACAAAGCTTGTTACCGCAAGAAATATGTTCGGTTTTGTAGGTCCGTTAGTAATCGGAGCCATTTCGATGCCCGTTGTAAACTTTCTGGGTTCTGGGCAGTTTGCATGGTCTGTGCTGACAGGGGTATATGGCGTACTTGGTGCACTCTGCTATCTATGGGTATATTTTAGCGTCAAAGAAGTAGGTGCAGAGGAAAGATATGAAGAATATTTGCAAAACAAAAATAAACAACAGAATCCTATAGAGAAAAAAGAGCAGAGAAACCTCTTAGATGACCTTAAAGCGCTAATCCAAAACAAATACTGGCTGATTGTACTGTTTATCCAACTGGTCATATTCTTTAACTATGGTGTAAAAGCTGGATATCAGACATACTATACAAAATATGCCCTTGGAGATACAAACTTTTATTCGTTCCTGTCCTCCTGTGGCATGATCCCGAATATCGCAATCTGTTTTATGATTCCTTGGCTTTCTAAAAAGTTTGGGAAGAGAAGAATCTCTGTGGTCGGCTGTTTCCTTGCAATCTTAGGCGGCATTGTTATGGCATTTAATCCAGTGAACCGTACCCTGATCCTGATATCTACGCTTTTAAACTGTGCTGGGATGGCTCCAATCTGTAATTGTGCGTTTGCTATGCTTGGCGATACAGCGATTTATAGCGAGTGGAAGTCGGGCGTCAGGAATGAAGGGCTGTTGTTCTCAGCGGAATCCTTTGCGGAAAAAGTGGGAGGAGCGCTTGGTGGCGCTGCAGTAGCTTTTGCTTTAAGCCTTGGTGGATTTGTGGGAAATGCAGCAGTACAGACAGAATCAGCAATGGCGGTCATGACAGGCCTTATGGTATGGTTCCCAGTAGCCGTAGCAATTATCTGCATCATAGCTCTTCTCTTCTATGATCTTGACGGAAAGTATGATACTCTTTTTGCAGAGGTTATGGAGAGACGCAATAAAGCTGAAAAATAAACGATTCGCTAAACTGGTGAGGTTTTATGATATGGAAGTTCTGTGCTGATTACGGTAATCAATTGGTGTTGTTCCATAATATTTTCGGAAAGTCCGAATAAAGTGTTCCTGATTTTGATATCCGCAGACAATGGAGATATCTTTGATTTTAAGCGTTGTATTCAGAAGATAATCTTGTGCAGCCTGCATTCTTTTCTCCAATATATACCTGCTGAAATTAAAACCTGTCAGCTCTTTTAAAAGAGAGGACATATGCTGCGGTGTATAGTGGAACTTATCAGCCAGCTCCTGAAGGGAGATATGCTGATAGTTTTCTTCTATATACTGCAGGATTCCATAATTGATCCCATCCTGTTTTCGATGTATTTGCGGCAGCTCGCAGGTGCTTTCATAGTTGCGGAGCAGAACACCCAGAAAAAGGAGAAGCTCAGTATCCATCATATAAATGTAATAAGGCTTTTTTTCCAGAGACTCCTGACATATGCTCAATACAATATCCATAATAGAGGGATTTCCATTTGTATGGAAAATCACATAGTCATTTACACTGTTATAGTATACATTTCCCATAAAGACCTTAGATAAGACATTATCCCCATGAAGCTGTGAGAGACAGATATTTTTGAAATGCTTTTCGGGAATCAGCAGATTTACCAATATGGTATAATTCTGTATATCTACTAGATGGCTTACCATAGGTGGAATCAGGCAAATATCGCCGCTGTGCATTTGGAGACGCTTAGAATTAATCTGCTGCATAAATTCGCCTTCTATGCACACCTGCAATTCAAAAAAGTCATGCCGATGCATAGTACCAGGCGTATATCTGTCATGTTGGACAATCATATAGTGTTGTCCAGGCGCATGGCAGAAGAATATATCGGAGGAAAAAGTATTATTATCCAGATCTGGTATCTGCGGAAGATGGAGTCCTGTGTTCTTTTCAGCATCGGTTACAGGAACCTCTAGCGACTGATTGACAGGTTCCATATTTTGGGCGTCCTGCCTGCGGTTACGGTGAAGAAGTTCCCATGGGGTGTAATCATGCAAGGTTTTCATAAGTTCGTCTCTAGTCATGGATTTATTCCTTTCTACTTTATATGATTCTAAAAGTGTACCACAAAAATGTGCAAAATAAAATGATATAAAATCAAAAATAATGATATACATTTGAGATTGAGAATGTTAAAATGTGTATATATTAAAAAAGAAGGAGTGCGGAAAATTATGATACTCAAATATTATACAGACATGGCAGGTGCTGGCTACGATAATAAATTTTACCAGACAGTGCAGTTTCATGATGACGTGGCTGAAATTGAGACACAGGTTATCAATTTATATCCAGAACTGACATATGAAGTTTTTGAGGGATTTGGCGGTGCGGTAACAGAGGCATCTGGTTATGTATACTCCCTTATGAATGAAAATCAAAAAAAGCAGTTGGTTGAAACCTATTTTTCAGAAGATGAAATGAATTACAGGTTAGTCCGTGTTCATATGGATAGTTGCGATTTTTGTCTAAATACGTATGAAGCTATGTCGGATTCGCAGGATTCAGAGTTTAAAAGCTTCAGTTTTGAAAGGACAGAAAAATATATTATGCCGTTGCTTGAGGATATTAAAAAAGTGACGGGAGACAGGCTTAATCTTATGCTGACGCCTTGGTCTCCACCAGCATTTATGAAAACAAACGGCGAACGCAGGAAAGGCGGAAGATTAAAACCAGAATACCGAAAAATGTGGGCTGAATATATTTGCCGATATATTCGAGAATTTAAAGATAGGGGATATCATATTCAAAGAATTTCAATCCAAAATGAACCGAATGCAGTACAAACATGGGATTCTTGTCTGTTTAGTGCAGAAGAGGAAAAAGTATTCTTGCGAGATTATATGTATCCAGCTATGAAGGAACATGGTTATGAGGATATCGAAATCTTCATATGGGATCATAACAAAGAGAGGGTTTTTGAACGTGTCAGGGACATGATAGATGACAGTACAAGCCATATGGTAACTGGCGCAGCGTTTCACTGGTACAGCGGTGACCATTTTGAAGCTTTGGAACTGGTGCGTAAACATTATCCAAATATGAAAATGATACTATCGGAAAGCTGTCTAGAATATCGTCTGTTTGATGAAAAAAGTATTGATGATACTATCGGCAAACTAGGCCATGAAATTATCGGTGACCTGAATCATGGAATATGTGCGTTTTATGATTGGAATCTTTTGCTTGATGAAAAGGGCGGACCTAATTATGTGGGAAATTATTGCCATGCGCCGTTTTTATATAATACGGAAACAAAAGAGCTAATTCCTCAGAAAATCCAGAAACAATATTATTATTTTTCCCATAATATCGTGCCTGGCTCTGTCAGAATCGCAGCCACAAAATATACAGAACAGATTGATGTGACAGCATATCTTACGCCAGAAAACAAAATCGCAGTCATATTATTGAACAAAAGTGATAATCCACTCCCAATTAACTTCCGAATACAGGGAAAAGTTGCGGAAGTAATCCTTTTAGGAAAAGCAGTGGCAAGCTGCATGATTGAGTTATAAAAATTTCTCATTTACAAATGCTGAAGCCCGAACTCTATGTGATTTTTACAGGAAACAAAGAGTGGAAATCCGATAAAATATTTTTGTCAAAAGAATTTTTTAACGAACAGACTAAACAGTATGGAATCACACAAAAGGTAGTTATGGAAGCGATTCGCATATGCAAGGAAAGAATGTTTAAAAAGAATATTTGCTTGATAATCAAGACCTCGCAAACCCCTATGCTTTAGCATAGAGGGTTAAGGGGCAAAAAGTAAGCAACCTAAGTTGCGTAAATTTTTCTCAGATTAAACTTGAAAAGTATTAGATAAATCTATTATTTATATTAAACAATAATTGATGCATAAATAATGGGAGAAGTTAATACTTATAAATCGAATAGTCATAATAGATATCTGTTATAGTTTCATCTGATGTAAGTGTTTTTGGAGAGAACATACTTTGTTTTCAGATGGATATTTTCTTGCGAGTATAGGGTTACTATTCACAGAATAAACGCATGAATGAATATGAGAATATATTTCAG
>DKUR01000037.1 GCA_002490775.1 Lachnospiraceae bacterium UBA7199
CTTTGTCCAAAAGACTAATTGAAGCAGACAAAATAAGTATTAGACTTTTATGGAGAGAGTAAGTACAATAAAAATAAAAAAATAAATTTTTTTGTCCCATACTTGACAGATGCAGGATTCCCAAACTGGTGGGGAGACCTGCCTATGCCGGTATACTCTTTTTTGGAAGAGTATGATTTTGGTGCAAAAACGATTATTCCTTTTGTGACTCATGGCGGAAGTGGTTTTTCGGGAACATTAGATACGATTTCAGAACTGCAGCCTGGTGCCCATGTCAGTGATAATACACTTTCCCTGTCCAGAGACGATGTGGCAGACGGGGAAGAGGAAGTCAAAGAGTGGGCAGAGGGGCTACAGTCGGTTTCTGTTCCTGTAGAGGTTAATGTACTGCAGGACATGCCACATGGGTACGGTTCAGCCGGAGGATGGATGGAAGATTATGACAGATGGCTGACAGATATTTTTCAAAACAATATGGAGAGACTGTAAATAAATCTTTTACAGTTTCTTGCAGAAGCTGGCTATTACCTTCGGGTAGAAACTGATATACAAACAGAAACTTCTGTTAAGGAAAGGCCTGGGTTATATTATAATTATAATCAAATCAGAGAGGAATGGTGGCAGAGATGAAAAAATATAGAAAAAAGGTATTCCGTGTGATATCCGTAGTTCTTATGTCAGTGCTCATGATGGCTCTGATGGCTTGTGGAAGTGAAGAAAAAGAAAATAACACAAGCGTGGCGGTAAAGGAGACAGAGAATCCGCAGGAATCAGCAGATGAAACAGCGGTACCAGATGATACAAATGAAGCGGATAATGAGAACACACCAGAATCTGACAGTGAAAAGGATTCCAGTATATTGATTGCCTATTTTTCATGGTCAGGAAACAGTAAATCAGAGGCGGAACTGATTCAGGAAAAGACAGGTGGAACGTTTTTTGAAATTGTAAGAGAAGAACCGTATCCGGAAGATTATACCGAGTGTACAGAAGTGGCAAAAAAGGAAAAAGAGGATAATGAAAGACCATCCATCAAAAATCCACCAGAGTCTTTGGATGAGTATGACAAGATTGTGGTTTGTTATCCCATCTGGTGGCATACGGCACCAATGTGTGTAGGAACATTTTTAGAGAAGTATGATCTGCAGGGAAAGATGGTTTACCCAGTTTCCCAGTCAGCTTCCATGGATGAAGACCAGTTTTCGGAATCAGTAGAATTTATAAAAACATGCGCAAATGGAGCCGAAGTGCAGGAAGGCTTGTTTGTGGATGCGGATGATACGAATGCGGTTGCAGATTATGTGGAAGGAAGTATTTTGAAATAATATTATTGTAAATCTGACGTAGAAGGAGGTAAACAAGAAATGAAGAAACAAACAGCAGGAAGAGATAACTTGGGACAGCTTGCTCCTAAATTTGCGGAATTGAATTATGATATTTTATTTGGCGAAGTTTGGTCAAGAGAGGATAAGCTTTCCCTCCGTGACAGAAGCATGATAACTATTGCTGCACTTTTCTCTGCAGGACTGTACCCGCAGCTGAAAAGCCATCTTGTACTTGGTAAAGAACATGGTGTAACCAAAGGAGAAACCGTTGAGATTGTAACGCAGCTCGCTTTTTACTGTGGCTGGCCAAAGGCATGGTCTGTTTTTCCGATGATTGCAGAGGTCTAGCCGGAGGAAGAAGTGCTGGAAACAGATGAAAAGAACAGATATCAGAATAGCATTATGTTTCCCATTGGTGCACCGAATGATGGCTTTGCACAATATTTTACTGGACAGAGTTATTTACATCTGGTATCCACCGAACAAGTGCCGATTTTCAATGTTACCTTTGAACCAGGATGCCGAAACAACTGGCATATCCATCATGCCAAATCCGGCGGAGGGCAGATGCTGCTCTGCATAGGAGGTCGTGGCTGGTATCAGGAAGAGGGTAAGGAAGCGGTGGAACTTGTGCCAGGGAAAGTTGTGAACATTCCAGCTAATGTAAAGCATTGGCATGGTGCAGCATCAGACAGTTGGATGAGTCATCTCGCTGTTGAAATCGGAGGCGAAGATACTTCTAATGAGTGGTGCGAACCGGTATCGGACGAGGAGTACGGCAAGTTAGAGAGATGAACTGCATACCCAAAAGGAGGCTATTATGTTTTAAAATGGAAGAATTAGAAAAGTAACAGGATTTTTGCTGGCAATGTTTTTGGTTGTGGGTCAGTTCTTTACAGGAGGAACGGATGCTTTAGCTGCCAGTAAGCAGAAGGAATTGAACATTACAGATTTGTCTCTGTCGATTGGTTAAAGCCAGAAATTAAAAGTATCGAATGGCAGAAAGGTAAAGTGGAGTTCTTCTAAAAAGTCCGTGGCAAGCGTGAATAAAAAGGGAACAGTCAAGGCAAAAAAAGCTGGAAAGGCAACCATTACAGCCAGGGTTTCGAGTAAGAAGTTAAGGTGTAATGTGGTGGTGCATAAATTTTCTGCGAAGAAAAAAGATGTATTGGTTGCTTATTTCTCTCAGACGGGTACGACAAGAGCTGTGGCAAAGAAGATCAGAAAACTGACAGGCGGGGATTTGCTCCAGATAAAGTCTAAGAAGAAATATACCAGCAATTATGACAAACTGGTCAAAATTGCCAAGAAGGAAATTGATAAAAATACCAGACCCAAAGTGGCGACGGCGGCAAAAAATATCAGATCCTATGATGTAATCTATGTGGGTTATCCTATTTGGTGGCATACGGCTCCTATGACCGTAGGAACTTTTTTGGAACGCTACGATTTGACAGGAAAGACAATTTATCTGGTCTCCCAGTCAGCTTCAATGGATCGGTCACAATATGAAGAATCCCTTGTTTTTATAAGGGGTTGTGCGAAAGGAGCAATGGTAGATAATGGTGTTTTTTCAAAAGATAATTCGGTCATTACAAATTATATCAACCAGAATGTGTTGAAATAGACAGTTGGCAAGGAGATGTTCCATGGCAGTGCCGTGTTGCTTGAAAAAGCAATGTATGTATAGTAACAGGTTGTAAGCAGAATATCAAAAAGGAGAGAAGAGTGAAAAATAAATTTTTCACTCGACAAGTTTGTGTCTGTGCTGCGACACAAACATTGCATTATGCGTAAAAGCAGCGCAGAAATGAGGTAGAATTATGAGCATTTTATTGATCAATGGAAGTCCAAACAAAAACGGCAACACAGTGAAGTTAGCAGGCGCACTGTTGGAGGGAAAGGAGTACGATACCCTTCATCTGGTGGATTACAAAATCTATTCCTATGGGCAGGAATATGAGGATGACCAGTTTATGGAAGTCATTGAAAAGATGAAACAGGCAGATATGATTGTGCTTGGTTCGCCTCTTTACTGGCACAGTATGAGCGGCTCGGTGAGAAATCTGTTAGACCGTTCCTATGGTGTGGTTTCAGAGGAGACCTTTCAGGGAAAGAAGATGTTCTTTGTCTTTCAAGGGGCATCTCCTACAAAAGAGCAGATGGCGGCAGGCAATTATACAGTAGGCAGGTATGCGGCACTTTATGGAATGGATTATCAGGGAATGGTAACAAATAAAACGGAGGCACAGAAACTGGCAAAGAAAATATAAGGTATTTACCATCTTTTCGGGGATGTATTTGCCAGGCCAGGTTCATCAGGTAAATCGAAAATAAGAGAGGAGATATTGAAAATGAGCGATCAATTATATGTGAAACTGAACAATGGAGTGGAAATGCCAATGGTGGGAATCGGTACATTTTTGCTGAGTCCGGATGAGGCAGAGGCTTCTTGTGTGAACGCATTGCAGGATGGCTACCGACTGATTGATACCGCCAATGCCTATGTCAACGAGAAAGCAGTAGGTCGTGCCATGAAAAAGTCTGGTATAGCAAGGGAGGAAATATTTTTGGAAACCAAGCTGTGGCCATCTTTTTACAATCAGTCCGATGCAGTGGAAAAGACCTTGCAGCGACTTGACACGGATTATATTGACCTCTTACTGATTCACCAGCCAGCTGGCAATTATATGTCAGGATATCGCCTGATGGAAAAGGCATACAAGGAGGGGAAAGTCAAGGCAATCGGCCTGTCTAATTTCAACGAGGCGCAGATCAGGGAAATATTAAGCGTCTGTGAGGTGAAACCGACAATTTTACAGACGGAGACACACCCTTATGCGCAGGAAAACAAGTTAAAAGAATTTCTGGCAAAAGAGGAGATTGTGATTCAGGCGTGGTATCCACTGGGACATGGCGACACAGCGCTGATTCAGGAGGCGGTATTTACAAGACTGGCTGAAAAGTATGGCAAAAGCAATGCGCAGATTATCCTTCGCTGGCATGTGCAGGCAGGAAATGTGGTAATTCCTGGTTCTAAAAATCCAGCTCACATCCGTGACAATTTTGCGCTGTTTGATTTTGAGCTGACGGCAGAGGAGATGAAGGAGATACAGGCACTCAATCAAGATAAAAGATATTATACCAGTACACCGGAACTGCTGAAAAGTTATGCAGAGATGGTGCCGCCTGTGGATGAACAGAAATAAGCGTGTAAGAATGCAAAAGTAGCATTCTTCACATATATTGTTGGAGGTCGGAGAATGGATATCAGACGATTGCTTATATGTTTGGCTATACTCGTATGTATCGTTGGAGTAACTGCCTGTAGTCAGAAAACTGCAGACCAGACAGATACGGTGCAGGGAAAGGATGGGAACATTGTGAGTGGATCAGGAATTGCATCCAGTCAGGGGGTAGGGAATCCCTATTTCACACAGGATTCTACTGTGAGGGAAGTTATAACAGACCCAGCTTTTGAGGATTTCGGACGGCTCCTTTTCCCGGTGGACCGAAGCGTATCAGAAGATGCAACTCTATCAGAAATCTCATCCGATGATGTCTATGTCTGGTACTCGGATATCCAGTCGGAAAAGACAGTGGAGATTGTGAATCATCTGAAAGCAAGGGCAGATGTGGGAGAAAAGATATACTATCCGATTTACTCGGAAGAGGAAATTCGTGAAGATGCCTCAAAGGCAGATACCGGATTATTTTATTTCGGTGGCAGTCCCAGAGAGAAATTTGCCATTATGAATGCTGGAGGTGGATTTATGTATGTGGGCGCCATGCATGACAGTTTCCCTCATGCACTGGAGGTCAGTAAGATGGGATACAATATCTTTGCACTAATTTACCGCCCAGATGAGCCATACAAGGATTTGGCAAGAGCCATTACTTACCTGTATGACCATGCAAAAGAGCTTGGAATACAGAAAGATGGATATTCTCTCTGGGGAGGTTCAGCCGGTGCAAGGATGGCAGCTGTTTTGGGTAATCAGGATTATTTGCGGGAACTGACTGGAAGAAATGATGTGCCACAGGCGGCATCGGTTATCATGCAGTACACTGGCTATACGGATACATCAAAAGCGGATGCACCGACGTATGCTTGTGTGGGAACCCGTGATGGGATAGCCTCATGGAATACAATGAAAAACAGGCTGGACAGGCTGAAAAAGCTGGGGATTCCCACAGAGTTTCATAAATACGAGGGCTTATCCCATGGATTTGGTATCGGAACCGGAACGGTGGCAGAGGGCTGGATAGATGATGCAGTAAAATTTTGGGAAAGCAGATAGCTAATACCCCTAGGTACAAACTGGAGAACAAATAGAAACTTCTGTCAGTGATGTATCTGGGGTAAAATTATATTACATATAAAGTAGTTTTTATTACTACTCACGCCTGTTTTCAGAAAAATAACATTCTTTTACATGCGAGCATGACAAGTCTGGTATTTTTCTGAAATTAACTGTGAATAGTAACTTCATTTTACAGATTGGAGGTCATGTTGAATATGAGCAGAAAAACAGTATGGAAAAGATATGTATCGGTATTGATTGCATTCGCATTGGTACTGGGGAGTATTCTTGGAGCAGGAAATCAGAAAGTAGAGGCGGCAGCCAGAAAAACCATCCGTTCCGTAGGGATTATGCAGGGTGGAAAAAATGTCACAAAGAAAACATTAAGCATGCAGAAAGGAAGTAGTAAGAAGCTTACTGTAAAGGCGAAAACAGCCCTTACAAAAAAGGAGATAAAGTATCAGTCATCGAATAAAAAAGTGGTATCGGTAAGCAGAAATGGAAAGCTGCAGGCAAAGAAATATGGTTCTGCCAAAATTACGGTAACCGTTTCTAAAAAGGGTTATAAAACAAAGAAAACATGGGTAAAGGTTTCTGTGAAGAAAGATACAGCACAGGCACCAACGGGGACACCGAATCCCACATCTGCAGCGCCAACGGGAACACCAGGTACAACAGAAGTGCCGACAGCAGCTCCGACAGAGGCTCCGGATAGCACGGTGGCACCAACGACAATGCCGGATGTAACTCCGGTTCCGACACCAGATGTCCCGAAAGATCCAGGCAGCAGTACAGAGGAAGGAAAAATTCTGGTAGCATATTTTTCATGGAGTGGTACCAGTGAGAGAATCGCACAAAATATTATTTCCCAGACTGGGGCAGATTCTTTCCGGATTGAGAGGGAAACACCTTACAGTGATGACTATACTACCATAGCATATGGAGAGGCAAAGGATGAGGCAGATAATAATGCCCGCCCACCGCTGAAAGATCCGCTGGAATCAGTGGCAGCGTATGATAAAATCGTACTCTGTTATCCAATCTGGTGGCACACTGCCCCGATGACAGTTGGTACCTTTTTAGAAAGCTATGATTTGACAGGGAAGACGATTTATCCAGTTTCCCAGTCGGCATCCATGGATAGATCCCAGTATGATCAGTCTGTTGCCTTTGTCAAAGAATGTGCAAAAGGTGCGGTAGTGGATGATGGACTGTTCACAAAAGATAACGATGCTATTCGGGAATATATAAAGAATACGGTATTAAGGTGAGAAATAGATACAGGAACTGTTGGTGCTGGATGTAAAGAAAAGTTCTTACTTTGCAGGAACGGGAGTTACTTATCAACATGCAGCGTCAAGTTTGTTTTGCTGGGATCAGAAAATCATGAACTGGTTATTTGAAAAATAAATAGCAAGGAGGAAAATTCAATGAAAGTATTGATGATTAATGGCGGCCCCCATGAGGAAGGCTGCACCTATACAGCTTTAAAAGAAGTAGCAAATACGCTGGCAAAGGATGGGATTGATTCAGAGATTGTTTGGATTGGGAATAAACCCGTTGGCGGCTGTATTGCCTGCAAGGCATGTGTAAAAAAGGGAAAGTGTGTGTTTGATGATATTGTTAATGAGATCAGGGAGAAGGCGTATCACGCAGATGGTTTTATTTTTGGAACGCCGGTTCATTACGGTGCTGCCTCCGGAAACATGACCGCTTTTATGGACCGATTATTTTATTCGGAGCTGTGTGGTAATGGCAACAAGGCATTTTATATGAAACCGGCTGCGGCTGTAATTTCGGCAAGAAGAGCGGGAACTACGGCGACCTTTGACCAGATTAATAAGTATTTTACCATTCAGGAGATGCCGGTGGTATCTTCCCGTTATTGGAACATGGTTCATGGGGCGGCACCAGAGGATGTAAAGAAAGATTTAGAAGGACTGTATACCATGCGTGTGTTGGGAAGAAATATGGCATATATGCTGAAATGTAAAGAGGCTGCTGAGATGTCTGGAATATCCATGCCAGAGCAGGAACCAGCCATTTTTACAAACTTTATCCATGATTAGTATCATTGTGCCAATTCAGCAGATCGTGGTATGCGGATCACGAATAGAAATGAAATGGAGGCGGAATGATGAAAGCGAAACAAATCATAAAAATTATAATAGATATCTGTATGACTATCCTGTTGTTTGTTTTGATGGCGTTTCACTATGTGGGACCGCAGTGGCATGAGATCACAGGCGCTGCCATGCTGGTGCTTTTTATCCTGCACCATATCTTAAATGGGAACTGGTACAAGGCATTTGGAAAAGGAACATATCGTTCTGGCAGGGTATTCCTTACTGTGGTGGATGCGGTACTGCTGGTGGATATGTTATTGCTGATGTTCAGTGGAATTGCCATGTCCCGTTATGTATTTCGCTTTCTGGATATTCCAGTGAGCAAAGCATGGGCAAGGGGAATGCACATGACAGCATCCTATGCTGGTTTTCTGCTGATGGGATTCCATATCGGACTTCATTATGGCATGGTTATGGGAATGCTGAGAAAAGCTATCCCTGTTCTGGATACAAAGAAAGGTTCTGCGAAAGGAAATGTGGTCTGCACATGGGGGTTGCGGGTAATAGCTGCCATGATTGCTGTCTATGGTGTATATGCCTTGCATACAAGAAAATTTGTGGACTATATATCGCAGAAAGTCATGTTTGCTTTCTTTGATTATGAAGAGCCAGTTATTTATTTCATTATGGATTATGTAGCCATTATGGGATTGATGATATTCGTATCCTATTACCTTCAAAAGCTGTTACAGCGGCGGATACTGCCTGTTAGCGATGTAAAGCAGAAACAAAAGGAGTGATATGCGATGGAGATAAATAAAAAGAGCCTGAATAAATATGAATGGAGAAAGAAAAATGATTTATAGAGAATTTGGTAAAACGGGGATGAAAGTCAGCGCCATCGGAATGGGCTGTGAATATGTCTGGACAGCGGATGAGAAGACAGTTTGCGAGGTAGTACGGGCAGCAGTGGACGCTGGTGTCAATTACTTTGACCTGTTTGTGGGAACGCCCACGACACGGGAACATTATGGTGAGGCATTGAAGGGTGTTAGGGAAAAGGTATATCTGGCAGGCCATCTGGGCTGTGCGGATATAGAAGGCCAGTATGTCAAGACAAGGGATGAGGAACTTTGCCAGGAGTTTATGCAGCAGTTGTATGAAAAACTGCAGACAGATTATCTGGATGTTCTTTTTTTACATAACTGCGATGATTTGGAGGATTTAGACCATATACTGAACGGCTGGATGTATTCCTATGCCAGAGAGCTAAAAGAAACCGGGCATGCTAAGTTAATTGGCATCAGCACGCATAATACCAAAATTGCGATGGAAGCAGTAAAGAGCGGGAAGATTGAAGTTTTGATGTTTCCTGTTAATCCTTTATTTAATCTTCTCCCGCAGGATACAGCAGACGCCAGAATGAAGGGGCGGGAAGTCAAGGAAATGACAGAGGAGGAGAAAGCGGCATATCCGACAAAGCAGGAATTATATGCGCTCTGCGAGGAAATGGGCGTGCCGATTGTAGCAATGAAACCCTTTGCGGCAGGCAATATCCTAAAAGATCATGAGGAAGGACGATTAAAAGGACTTTTAGAGTTGACACCAGTGCAGTGTATCAGTTATATCCTGTCATTCCCGCAGGTGGCATGCCCTGTTCCAGGATTTGCCAGTGTGGAGGAATTGGAGCAGTCTCTGGAGTACCTGACTGCTACAGAGCAGGAGAGAGATTTCAGTGAAATTAATGACAGTCTGGTTGGAAAATTTGCGAATCAATGTATGTACTGCAACCACTGCCAGCCATGCCCGAAACAGATTGATATTGCGGAGGTAACGAAGCTGGCGGATATGGCAGAAAAGGAAATGACGGAAGATTTAAAGAAGCGGTATCAATCGCTGGATGCCAGCGGTAAAGATTGTATCCACTGTGGCAGTTGTACAAAGCGCTGTCCGTTTGGTATTGACGCATCTGCCAATATGCAGCGTGCACAGAAGTTATTTGGATGCTAGCTAAGAGAATTGTGTGTCATTTCTTTCAGCATACGGCGCTGCAGTTCATTGAACTGTATAGAACCGAAAAGATTGTAGGTTGGGAATCTAAAAATAGGTTCTCGACCTAATTTTTTACTCTAAACCGAACGACAATTCAGCTAATCATATCTGTTGTGCACAAGCCATTGTATTTAAAATAGTTTTGGATTATAATAACTATTGAGAAGGGAGGGCTTATTGTGAAGTTTTTTCATTTATCGGACTTACATTTTGGAAAACAGCTGCATGGATATGACTTGCATCTAGAACAGCGTAATTTTATATCACAGCTTTGTGATTGCTTAAAAAGTGAAAAGCCTGATGCGGTATTAATATCTGGTGATATATATGATAAATCAGTTCCTGCAAGCTCGGCAGTTTCGCTTCTTGACGAACTTCTTGTTGCTTTAGAAGATGTAACAGTGTTGATTATTGCAGGAAACCATGATTCAGCGGAAAGGCTTAGATATGGAAAAAGCTTTTTAGAAAAACACGATATACATATCTCTGTTATGCCACCTCAAAAAGAGGATGACAAACTAGAGAAGATTGTATTGAAAGATGAGTATGGCAAAGTAAATTTTTATATGCTTCCATTTTTAAAACCCAGTATGGTAAGACACTTTATGCCTGATGAGGCATCGCAGGGAGAACAAGCTATTATTGCAAAACTTATTGCTGATGAAGATATTGATTATTCAAGCAGAAATGTAATACTTACACATCAGTTTTATGTCAATGGCACTGTTATGCCTGTAATGTGTGATTCTGAGTTAAGACCTGTTTCGGCTGGTGGTACTGACGCTGTTGATATATCAGTGTTAGACGGTTTTGACTATGCGGCATTAGGGCATATCCACAGTGCACAGTATGTTAAGGAAGAAAAGTTTAGATATTGTGGAACGCCGCTTAAGTATTCAGTGAGTGAAGCTGGGCAGGATAAAAGTATAACAGTGGTTACTATAGGAGCTAAAACAGAGGGAATTTGTATAAATACACTTCCAATAAAGACAAAACACGATGTGTTAAAGCTTCGTGGCAGCCTTGCTGATATAATTGCTGCATCAAATGAAAGCAATAGGCAGGATTATGTCAGTATTACGCTTATTGATGATGACATACCAGAGATGGTAAAAGAGTATATTGAACCGTATTTTGAAAATATACTTGAAATTATAGTAGATAATAAAAGGACAAGACAGATACTTAATGAAGATGTTGCAGATTTTAAAGAACTTACACCTTACGAGGCATTTGGGGCATTTTTTAAAGAGGTGTTGGGGCGTGTAATGAATGAGCAGGAGGATACGCTTATTAAGGAGATTATAAGTGAGGTGAACAATGAGACCAATTAAACTTGTTATGTCGGCTTTTGGTTCATATGGCGGAGTTGAAATAATAGAATTTAATAAAATGCAAAATGGTCTTTTTCTTATTGCTGGAGATACAGGCTCTGGAAAGTCAACTATATTTGATGCAGTTATGTTTGCACTTTATGACACTATGAGCGGCAAGGAAAGAAAAAGTATTATGATGAGAAGTGAATATGCATCAGAGGACAGAGAGACATTTGTGGAATTTACATTTAGTTATGGAGAAGGCAGCGATGTATATACTGTAAAAAGATATCCCGCATATGAGAGAAGAAGTAAACGAAGGAATAAAGATGGCAAATATAATATTATAAGACAGCAGGGCAAAGTCGAGCTTACAATGCCTGATGGTGTACAATTTAATGGAAAGATAATACAGATTAATGAAAAAATAGAAGAAATTGTAGGGCTTACGGCAGAGCAGTTTAATAAAATTGCACTTATTGCACAAGGGGAATTTCAAGAGCTTGTTATGGATAAAACTGGTAGGCGAAAGGAGATATTTCGTCAGATTTTTTCTACACAGGTGTATGGTGATATTGAAGATGCTATATTTAAGAAATACAAATTAGAAGTAGCAAAGTTAAAAGATAATTCTATAAAACTTGGTGAACTTTTTAATACTACAGATATATTGGAAGATAGCCCATATAGGCAAAATTGGAAAGAGGCATTTGAGAAAAAAGACACTGAGCCAGAAGGGCTTGTAAGTGTTTTGCAAGCTGAACTTGTGCGCTTAGAAGAGATATATAATAGCAAATGCGATGTGTATAAAGAAAAAGAGAGAGAATATAATGATTTAAATAAATTAATAACTAGAGGCAGAGAGAAAAATAAGTTGATTGACAAGCTAGAAGTTCTTAAAGCTAAAAAAGAAAAGCTTGACAGATTAAAAGAAGAAATAGATAATAAAGAAACTTTATTAGAGCTTGCAGGGAAAGCGGCGCAGGTATCATTTGCAGAAAAAAATTATATTAATAGAAAAAAAGATTATGATAGTGCGCTTGCAAAGTTAGAAAAACTTAAACTAGACGAAAATAACTTAAAAAAGCAGTATGATGAAGCGGACAGAGATTATAAACAGGCAGATAGAGAATACAGTAGTCTTATGCCTGAATATATAACAAAGAGAGATAGATTTAAACAGGCAATTTTAAAGTATCAGGTCGTTGAAGAGAAAGAAGAAGAATTAAAAGAGTGTGATGCTAGTCTTAAAAAAACTGTTTCTAATATGACAAAAGAGACTAAAAAACTTGAGAAGATAAGAGAGGATATTGCTGTTTCTGAAAATATTTTAAAGTCTTATGAAAATTTGAATCTTAGTATGGAATGGGTGAAGTCAGAACAGAAACAATATGAAGAAGAGTATCTTTTACTTGATAAGTTTAAAAATCGCTTGCAGATTTGCGAAGATAAGAACAAATCTCTTGAGGCTGTGGAAAAAGAATTGCTTTTATCTGTAGAGGCATGGGAAAAAAGCCGCAGGAAACATGAAGATTATAATAGAATGTACATAGCGTGTCAGTCAGCATTTTTAGCAGAAAGGCTTGTGTTAGAAGAGCCATGTCCTGTGTGTGGTTCTACAAGCCACCCATATCCAGCACAGATGCCAAAAGACGCTGTTACAGCAGATATGGTTAAGAGGGCGTTGACAAAGGAGAAAAAATGCGAAGAGCATAAGGACACTATTCAGAAAGAAGTAGAAAATTTGCAAAGTGCACTTGCAGCGGACAAGGCTGTGTTAGATGAATATGCAGCACAGCTTTTTGATAATAAATATACTTTAGCATCAGTAAATAGTCTTATAGAGGAAAAAGAAACTTCACTTTCAGCAAAGAAAAATAATGTATTAGAAAAGATTAAGGAACTTGAAACAAAAGCATCAGATAGAGAATTAAAACAGAAAGAACTTGAAAAGCTTACAAAGAGACAAAATAAAATAGTATCAAGCATTGAAAGTATAGAGCAGGAAATGCACAAGTTAGAGATTAGAACTGAGGGACTTAAAAAAGAAATAGAGACATTAAAAACTTCTCTTGGGTATGACACTAAAGAAGAACAAGAGAAAAATCTTAAAGAATGTGAAACACAGTTAAATATACTTGAGAAAAGTCATAAAGATGCTGATGCTGCATTTAAGAAAGTGCAAAAAAAACTCACTTCTGTACAGGGAGCACTTAAAGAGGCAGGAAAACAGACTGAGGAATATTTATGCAGCCTTGAAGAACTATTAAAAGTATTTGAAAATACATTTAAAGAGAATGGCTTTAAAAGTGCTTCGGATTATAAAAATGCTATAATTGATACAAAGATTATGAAAGCTATGGAAGATGAGATAAAAGCATATAAAGAAAACTGTATAAAGGCGCACACAGGTATTCAAACTATATTAGAGCAGCTTGATAATACAAGTAAAATAGAGCTTGCTGAACTGGAAAGAGAGCTTGGAGATATTAATACAAATATGTCTGATATAAAAAGTGAAATTGACAGATATAATTTTTGTATACAGAGCAATAATAAAACGGTAGAAAGAGTTAATATTCTTATGCAAGAACGCACCCATATTGCAGAAAGGCTTAGAGTTGTAAAATCACTTAATGAAGTTGCCAATGGAAAAGTGCATTTCCAGACTTATATACAGAGACAGTATTTTAAACAGATTATACAGGCAGCAAATACAAGGCTTATTGGTATGGCATCAGGTAAATTTTTGCTTAAATGTCGTGATATAGGCACAGGAGGACAAGGCGAGATGGGGCTTGAGCTTGATGTATATAATCCTCTTACTGGCAAATCCAGAGATGCACACACACTTTCTGGTGGTGAGACATTTATGGCATCGCTTTCAATGGCACTTGGGATGGCTGATATTGTACAAAATACTGTTGGTAAGACAAAGCTTAACACTATGTTTATAGATGAAGGGTTTGGCTCACTTAGTGATGATGTAAGAAATAATGCAGTAAAAGTGCTTTTAGAGCTTGCAGGAAATAATAGACTTGTCGGAGTGATATCACACGTTTCTGAATTAAAAGAACAAATACCAAATAAGCTTGTAGTAACTAAAGGAAACAATGGGAGCAGTGTAAAATGGGAGGAATAATATGCAGTGTAAAGATGTACAAAGCAAGTTTATTCCATTTATTAACGATGAGTTAAACTATAAAGAATTAAAAGGTTTTCTTGAACATATAAGGCAGTGTAAAAACTGCCATGAAGACTATGATTTTTATTATACAATGATTATAGGTATGCGCTATTTAGACAGTGATAACAGCACAGCAGAAATTGAGATGGATTCAGAACAGTTGTTAAATGATGCAGAACGCTATCTTTTACAGTACAAAATACTAAAAGGTGAGAAAATACTTTTACTTATAGTAATATGTATAATGCTTATATTGTTGTTGTAAGACAAATTATATTAAATAGAGGTTAATAATGAGTGAAAAAATAGTACTTATAGATGGACACAGTATATTACACAGAGCTTTTTATGGGCTGCCAGATTTGACTAATAAAGAAGGTATGCATACAAATGCAGTATATGGTTTTCTTAATATAATGTTTAAAATACTTGATAAAGAAAAACCAGACTATCTGGCTGTTGCATTTGACGTACATCAGCCTACATTTCGCCATGAAATATATGCTGAATATAAGGGTACAAGAAAACCTATGCCAGAGGAATTAATAGAACAAGTACCTGTTATGCAGGAGTTGCTTAGGTCCATGGAAATGCCTGTCATCTTACAAGGCGGTTTTGAAGCAGACGATATACTTGGTACATTGGCAAAAAAAATGGAAAGTGAGGGCAAGCAAGTTACGCTTGTATCAGGGGATAGAGACCTTTTGCAGCTTGCCTCAGATACAATAAAGGTAAGTATTCCAAAGACAAAAA
Organism: Lachnospiraceae bacterium UBA7199; assembly: GCA_002490775.1. GTDB lineage: Bacteria > Bacillota > Clostridia > Lachnospirales > Lachnospiraceae > Suilimivivens. Next base: position 15,004 of record DKUR01000037.1, read on the forward strand.
AAGGTGGTTCAGAAGTTGAAGAATACTATGCCAAAGACGTAGTTGAAAAGTATGGTGTAACACCTTCCCAGATTATAGATTTAAAAGGGCTTATGGGAGATACTTCTGACAATATACCAGGTGTACCAGGAGTAGGCGAAAAGACAGCAGTAAAGATACTTTCTGCATTTTCATCTATAGAAGAGGCATATGCACATATAGATGAAGTTATACCAAAGAGAGCACAGACACTTCTTCGTGACAATAAAGAGCTTGCTTTTCTTAGTAAGAAACTTGCAACAATTAAAACAGATTGTGACATTGCTTTTTCACTGGAAGATGCAAAAATCGGCAATCTTTTTACTCCTGCTGCCCTTGAATGGATTAAAAAGCTTGAATTTAATTCGCTGATAAAGCGTTTTAAAAAAGATATAATGCCACAAGCTGTTATAGAAACAAAAAACTTTAATTATATAAATGATATAAAATCTGCCAATGCTTTTGTAGACAAACTTATAAATGCAAAACCAGATGTAGTAGGAATTGCATTTATGGGGGATGAGTGGACAAGTGCTGGTGCAAATAAGAAAAAGCAGGATAAAAGTGGAGGTCAGTTAAGTTTTTCTTTTGATACACTTGAGCAGGGTATAGGTATAGAAATACCAAAGGAAAATGAATATTTTTTTTATGGTTTTAGCATAAGTTATAGTGTAGATGGAGCGTGTCAAACGGTATGTATGTTTAAAGATAACAATCTTACAGGGGATTTTATTATAGAGCTTTATAAAAAGATTGCATTAAATGTAAGCAATATTGCACTTATTGATTATAAAAACAGCCTTCATTTGATATCATCTGATGATACACTTGCATCTACAGTTCCCGCACTTAATCAGGTTTTTGACCTCTCCATTGCGGCTTACCTTATAAATCCACTTAAAGAAAAATATATGGTAGATGATATTGCAAGAGATTATCTTAATATAGAAGTAGTGCCGTATTCAGAAAGATTTGGAAAAAGTAGTATTAGTGATATGATAACATCCTGTGAAGAAATGGATAAAAATAAACTTCTTGACTATACAGGCACACTTTCTTATGTTTCGTGCATGGCATATGCGCCTCTTGTAAAAGAGCTAAATGAGCAAGGAATGTACAAGCTTTTTAAAGAAATAGAAATGCCAGTTGCATTTTATCTTTATAAGATGGAGCGTGTAGGTGTAAAGGCAGATAGAAAAGTGCTTGATGAGATGTCCAAACTTCTTGACACCAAAATTAATGCGCTTGAAACAGATATATATGACCTTGCAGGAGAAGAGTTTAATATAAACTCTCCAAAACAATTAGGAGTAATATTATTTGAAAAATTAAAACTTCCCAATGCTAAAAAGACAAAGAGTGGTTATTCAACATCAGCAGATGTATTAGAAAAACTAAAAAAAGAAGACCCTATAGTTTCAAAAATACTTGACTATAGACAGGTTAGTAAACTTAAATCCACATATGCAGATGGTCTGCCTGTTTATATTGAAAATGATAAGCGAATCCGTGGCAAATTTAATCAGACGATTACTGCTACAGGCAGAATAAGCAGCACAGACCCTAACTTGCAAAATATCCCAATAAGAATGGAATTAGGGCGAGGGCTTAGAAAAGTATTTGTACCAGAAGATGGCTATCTGTTTTTAGATGCTGATTATTCACAGATAGAGCTTAGAGTGTTAGCACATATGTCAGGTGATAGTGAGCTTATAGAAGCATATAAAAAAGGAGAAGATATACACAAGATAACTGCTGCTAAAGTATTTCATACACCACTTGAAGACGTGACCAGCTTACAGCGGCGCAATGCTAAAGCTGTTAATTTTGGGATAGTCTATGGTATAAGCGCATATGGACTTTCACAAGACCTTGATATATCTAAACAAGAAGCAGATAATATTATCAAGCAGTATTTTGCAACATATCCAAAAATTAAGCTATTTCTTGATGATATGGTAAATACTGCAAAAAAGACAGGGTATGCACAGACAATGTTTGGTCGTAAAAGATTAGTGCCAGAGCTTTCTTCAAACAATTATGTGCAAAAATCGTTTGGAGAACGAATTGCTATGAATTCACCTATACAGGGAACAGCAGCAGATATTATAAAAATAGCTATGATAAATGTGGCAAAAAGACTTGAAGAAGAAAATTTAAAATCAAGGATTGTTTTACAAGTGCATGATGAACTGTTGGTTGAAACCTATATAGAGGAAAAAGAAGAAGTCAGACATATACTTCTTGAAGAAATGCCAAAAGCTGCAGATTTAAGTGTACCACTTGTAGTTACAGTGGAAGAGGGAAATAATTGGTTTGAGGCACATTAAAAGTAGTGGAGGACATAAAAATGTTTGTTTTAGGAATTACAGGCGGCGTAGGCAGTGGGAAATCATTTGTGGCAAAACGTATAGGTAAAAGATATAATGCGCATCTTCTTATTGCAGATAAACTTGGACACGTTGTAATGAAACCAGGAAGTTCTGGGTTTAGGAAAATAGTATATAAATTTGGTGAAGACATTATAGACAGTGATGGTACTATTGACAGAAAAAAACTTGCTGATATTATATTTAGTAATGATGTAGCACGAAATGAGTTAAATGCAATAATTCATCCAGAAGTTATGTCATATATAAAAAAATATATTGATGACAGAAAGGATATGGAAGGAATTATAATTGTTGAGACTGCGATTATGTATGAAACAGGGTGCAATAATTTATGTGATGAAATATGGTACGTGTATGTACCAACAGATATAAGAATAAAAAGGCTTTCTGTTAGTCGTGGGTATTCAGAGGAAAAGTCACAATCTATTATAGGAAGTCAGAAACCAGATAAATTTTTTATAGACAGGGCAGACAGAGTTATTGACAATTCAGGCAGCAGAAATAGCTTAAATGCAGTAATTGACACATTGTTTGAAAGTTTTGAAAAGGATGAAAAGTATGGATACAATGGAACAGCGCAGAAATGCGATTGTAGAGTTTATTAATAAGAATGGAAATATTACGTTTGCGCAACTGGAGAAAAAATTTCCTAATGTGTCACAGATGACATTGCGTACAGATTTAAAATCGCTGGACGAAATGAGAAAAATTGTACGTGTTCATGGGGGCGCTAAATCAGTTGAGGTAGTTCTTGGAACAGATGATTATATATGGCAGCGTGCTGTCAGAAACGTAGAGGAAAAAGAAACTATTGCAAAAAAGGCTATAAAATTTATTAGACCTAATATAACTGTTTTCTTAGATTCGGGAAGTTCAACAACAGCACTTGCAAAAATATGGCCAGACCAGCCAGATTTTATATTTACCAGCAGTATGGCATGTGCTATGGAACTTTCTAAATTAAAACAGCCTACAGTATTTGTTGTGGGTGGTGAACTTAACAAGTATAGTATGAGTGTGTGTGGTTTACAGGCGATAGAATCAGTTAAAAAAGTTAATTTTGATTTAGCTGTGCTTGGAGTGACAAATTATTCCTCAGATGCTGGTTTTTCTTGTAGTGTTTTAATGGAATCTTATTTAAAACAGATAGTGATTAGACAAGCTGCTGAAAAGATTGTGCTGATGGATTCTTCTAAAACTGAAAAGAAAAGTATATTTCAAATATGTTGGTTAAAAGAAGTAGATATGGTAATTTCAGACCAAAATATTTCATCGGAGTTTAGGATGGAATGTGAGGAAGATGGTGTTGATTTGCTGTAGTGGGAGTAAAAAAAGTAGTAAATGCAAGTAAGATGATTGTGAATGAATGATTGTAAAGTTAATGACTGTGAAATGAATGACTGTGAGCCGACAAGTTTTGATGTGTTTTACGGACAGGCACGCTTTCGCTTGAATTCCAACGCAATGGTGCATAAAATCCCATAAGACGGGATTTAAGCACCAGCGTTTCCATACAGCCGTCCTTTAAAATCACATCAAAGCTTGTCGGCTAATTTTAGTAATGTCAAATTGTAAAACAAGCTAATATTGTACAAACAATAACAATTATTAAAGTGTATAAATGGTACAATAAAAAGGACTTATACAAATTGAAACGTAAGGAAGAAGATGTCGCATGAAAAAATTTATTCAATTATTAAACACGCTTCCTGACAATGAAGTAGAAAAGGTATATAATTTTATCCAGTTCATCTGTTCACAGTATACTACAAAAAAAATACCTGATACAGATGAAAACATTGAAGAAATATTAAACAATATAACTGGTTCTGTTCCTGATACTGGAAAAACACTTGAAGAATACAAAATGGAGAGGATATGCAAGCGTTATGAAACTATTGATTGATACAAATGTTATCCTTGATCTTGTTTTGAACCGTACAAATGCAGCAATATCCGCTTCTTTATTCAAAAAAATAAGTATTGCCAAAGATTCTGCTTATCTGACTACTCCCACAGGCAAGCCTATGGGGTTCTTACTACCAAGTTTAGCTTG
>DKUR01000074.1 GCA_002490775.1 Lachnospiraceae bacterium UBA7199
GAGCATTCATGCGTTTGTCGTGGGCAGTAAACTGTGTCTATTGACTTTTCACATAAAAAGTATAATAATAAAAAACAAAAGTTTTTAAGGAGCACAAAAGGATGGAAAAGAAAAATATTGATTGGTCAAACCTCGGGTTTGATTATGTTAAGACAGACTACAGATTTGTAGCTGACTATAAGGAAGGCGCATGGAAGGAAGGCATTTTAACAGAAGATGCAAATGTAGTTATCAGTGAATGTGCTGGTGTTCTACAGTATGCACAGACAGTTTTTGAGGGAATGAAAGCATATACCACAGCCGATGGACGAACAGTTACTTTCCGTCCTGATTTAAATGCTGAGAGAATGGAGCAAAGTGCAGCCAGGCTGGAAATGCCGGTTTTTCCTAAGGATAAATTTGTAGAAGCAGTGCTTAAGACCATCAAGGCAAATGAAGCCTATGTGCCTCCTTATGGAAGCGGTGCAACCCTTTATGTCCGCCCTTATATGTTTGGAAGCAATCCTGTGATTGGCGTTAAGCCGGCGGACGAATACCAATTCAGAGTGTTTACCACTCCGGTAGGGCCTTATTTTAAAGGCGGTGTTAAGCCCCTGACGATCAGAGTCAGTGATTTTGACAGGGCAGCACCAAATGGAACAGGACATATTAAAGCAGGACTGAATTATGCAATGAGTCTTCATGCAATTGTGGATGCACATAAACAGGGATATGATGAAAATATGTATTTGGATGCAGCCACCAGAACAAAAGTGGAAGAGACTGGCGGCGCCAATTTCCTGTTTGTCACAAAGGAGGGCAAGGTGGTAACTCCTAAGTCAAGCAGTATCCTTCCTTCTATTACAAGACGCTCACTGGTACAGGTTGCCAAAGAATATCTGGGACTGGAAGCAGAAGAGAGAGAAATTTATTTGGAAGAGTTGAATGATTTTGCTGAGTGCGGCTTATGTGGTACAGCAGCAGTGATTTCTCCAGTGGGGAAAATTGTGGATCATGGCAAGGAAATCTGCTTTTCCAGCGGCATGACAGAGATGGGACCTGTTACAAAGAAACTATACGAGACGCTTACAGGCATCCAGATGGGAACGATCAAGGCACCGGAAGGGTGGGTTGTGGAAGTAGGCTGATAGTTATAAGGCAGATTACGTATAATAAAGGCATTCAAGCCTGTTGGTTTGAATGCCTTTAAAGCAGTATAGCAGCAAAATATCTTTTATGGAGGCATTTGAGTGGAAGCAAGAGAGGTGTTAGAGCAGGTAAAAGAAGGTATCATTTCTATAGAAGAGGCGGAAAAATATTTTAAAAAGCAGCCCTTTGAGGAACTTGGATACGCCAAGTTAGACACTCACAGGAAGATGCGCTCCGGATTCCCAGAGGTGGTATTCTGCAGCGGAAAACCGGATCAGTATCTTGTAAATATTTATAAAAAGCTGTATGAGGAAAATGGAGAAGTGCTTGGAACCAGAGCGCAGCCATCTCAATATGAACTTGTAAAAAAAGTGCTGCCACAAGTGTCCTATGATGAAGTGTCCCATATTCTTAAGGTGGAAAAGGCGGGGAAGATACGCAAGGGAAAAATTGCAGTCTGTACAGCAGGTACAGCAGATATTCCAGTGGCAGAAGAGGCTGCCCAGACAGCAGAGTACTTTGGTTCTCATGTTGAGAGAATTTATGATGTGGGAGTCAGCGGGCTTCACAGACTGCTGTCTAAGCTGGATGAAATACAGGAAGCTAACTGTGTAATTGCAGTTGCCGGAATGGAAGGCGCCCTTGCCAGTGTGATCGGAGGGCTGGTCAGCAGGCCGGTTATTGCAGTTCCAACTTCCGTAGGCTATGGGGCAAGCTTAAATGGTCTTTCGGCGCTTCTTACTATGATCAATTCCTGTGCAAATGGAATTGCAGTGGTCAATATTGATAATGGCTATGGCGCTGGTTATATTGCAACGCAGATTAACAGGCTTGGATATTTGGAAAGGAGCACTTAAAATGGGACAGACATTATATTTGGAATGCAGCAGTGGAATCAGCGGTGATATGACTGTAGCGGCGCTTTTAGACTTAGGGGCAGATGAAAAGGTACTTCGGAAAGCTTTAGCAAGTCTTCCGGTACAGGGATTTGAAATAGAGATCAGCAGGGTAAAAAAATCAGGCTTGGATGTATGTGATTTTAATGTAAAATTGGACAAACAGCATGAAAACCACGACCATGACATGGAATACCTTCATGGGCATCATCACAAGGAAGCCCTGCATGAACATGAACATCATCATCACAAGGAAGCACCGCATGAACATGAGCATCATGAGCACAGGGGGCTTTTGGAGATAGAAAAGATGATTGGGCAGGCCGAAATCAGTGAACGTGCGAAAACAACTGCCTGCCGTATTTTTAAAATTTTGGCAGAGGCTGAAGCCAAAGCCCATGGAACTTCTATAGAGCAGGTACATTTTCATGAGGTAGGAGCTGTAGACTCTATTGTGGATATTGTTGCAGTTTCAGTATGTCTGGATAATCTGGATGTAGATCATGTGATTGTCCCCTATCTATGTGAAGGAAGAGGAACGGTACGATGCCAGCATGGCATCCTGCCAATTCCGGTTCCGGCTGTAGTGAATATTATGGAAGCCCATCAACTGTCTGTTAGGATTACGGAGGTGGAAGGAGAATTGGTGACGCCTACCGGAGCAGCAATTATTGCTGCTGTAAAGACCGGGCAGGTTCTTCCAGAGCAGTTTGTGATTAAAAAGACAGGAATGGGTGCAGGAAAGCGCAGTTATGAGCGTCCCAGTATTCTTCGGGCAATGCTGGTGGAAAAAAAGGAAGACGGAAAGAGTACAAATAAGGAGCGGAAGGACACAATTTATAAGCTGGAAACCAATATAGATGACTGTACCGGAGAAATGCTGGGGTATGTTATGGAACGCCTTATGGAGGCAGGTGCAAGGGATGTTCATTTTATTCCTATTTATATGAAGAAAAACAGGCCGGCCTATGAATTGTCAGTGATCTGTGATGAATGCAGGATCAAGGAGTTAGAGCAGATCATTTTTGAGGAGACGACTACCATAGGAATACGCCGGTTGAAAATGGAGCGCACTGTTTTGCACAGAGAAGATGCCAAAGTGATGCTGAAAGAAGGAGAACTTATGGTGAAGAAATGTACGCTTCCAGACGGGCAGGTACGTTTTTATCCTGAATATAACAGTGCAGCTATAGTTGCAAAAAAGGCAGGGGTTTCGCTGGGACAAATTATAGATGAGTGCAGGCATACTTACGAGTAATAGACTGAAAGAGGAATCTATGTGTAATTATTCTTTAAAAAAAGAGCAGCTTCTTTTAAAAATAAGTGAATATTCCAGGCAGGATGTGATTGTTGCCTTTTCAGGAGGGGTGGACAGTACGCTTTTGCTGAAAATTGCCTGTGACATGGCAAAAAAGGAAGGTACAAAGGTTTATGCGGTCTCTATGCAGACGAAGCTTCATCCTATGGGCGAAATGAAAGAAGCAGAAAAAACATGCAAAGAGCTGGAAGCGGAACATGTTGTGATTTTTGTAAATGAGCTTAAGGAAGCTGGAATTATGAATAATCCTGTAAACCGCTGCTATTTATGTAAAAAGCTTCTTTTTACAAAGATAAAGGATTTTGCATCAGAACATGGAATTGGCATAATTTTGGAGGGAACAAATGAAGATGATCTTCATGTGTACCGCCCCGGCATCAAGGCATTAAAGGAGCTTGGAATTAAAAGCCCTCTGGCGGAAGCAGGGATTACTAAGACGGAGGTAAGGAAAATGGCTTCCGAGTATGGACTTAAAGCAGCATCAAAGCCATCGACTCCCTGTCTTGCTACAAGGTTTCCTTATGGAACAGAACTTACCTATGAAGATATGGAGCGGGTGGAAAAAGGGGAAACTTACCTGAAAAGTTTTGGTTTACATAATGTAAGAATTCGGGTTTATGGAAAAACTGCAAGGATAGAAGTGGACGAGACAGCATTTTCTGAAGTGATCTGTCATAAACAAGATATTATTCGCTATTTAAAAAAATTGGGATTTGTTTACATTACGCTGGATCTGGAGGGTTTCCGTTCAGGAAGCATGGATGTGGAGACTGATAAAATATAAACATAGATTATATTATATATAATAAATATTGATTTTACTTATGACTCACCCCGGGGTATAATCATAAAGTAAGAAGCTGATAATAAAAGCAGGTTTTTACAACCTGCTTTTTACCAACATAAGGATGACTGGCAAAGCCCGGCATCCGTTGTTTCATAGGAGGAAAATTTGAAATGGTTAAAGCGGTAGTTGGAGCTAATTGGGGTGACGAAGGAAAAGGAAAAATAACTGATATGCTGGCACAGCAGGCGGATATTATCATTCGTTTTCAGGGAGGCGCCAATGCAGGCCATACGATTGTAAACAAGTACGGAAAATTTGCATTGCATACACTGCCTTCCGGGGTGTTTTATGATCATACCACCAGCATTATCGGTAATGGCGTAGCACTGAATATTCCACTGCTTTTTAAGGAAATTAAATCCATTACAGACAGGAATGTGCCAATGCCTAAAATTCTGGTGTCGGACAGAGCACAGATGGTTATGCCTTATCATATTCTGCTTGATGCGTATGAAGAAGAAAGACTTGGCGGTAAGTCCTTTGGCTCAACCAAATCAGGTATTGCACCTTTTTATTCAGATAAATATGCAAAAATTGGTTTTCAGGTAAGTGAGCTTTTTGATGAGGAAGTGCTCAAGGATAAAGTAGATAGAGTTTGTGAGCAGAAGAATATTCTGCTTCAGCATATGTATCATAAGCCCTTGATTGATCCGGATGAACTGCTTGAGACACTGCGTGAATATAAAAAGATGGTGGAACCTTATGTATGCAATGTGTCTTTGTATTTGGATCAGGCAATCAAGGCTGGAAAGACGATCTTGCTGGAAGGACAGCTTGGAACCTTGAAAGATCCTGATCATGGAATTTATCCTATGGTCACATCTTCTTCCACATTGGCAGCTTATGGCGCTATTGGAGCAGGGATTCCGCCTTATGAGATTAAAGAGGTGATCACTGTATGCAAAGCTTATTCTTCAGCAGTGGGAGCGGGCGCATTTGTGTCTGAAATTTTTGGAGATGAGGCAGATGAACTAAGGCGCCGAGGCGGAGATGGAGGAGAGTTTGGCGCAACTACCGGACGTCCCAGACGTATGGGATGGTTTGATTGTGTAGCCTCCAAATACGGATGCAGATTACAGGGGACTACAGATGTTGCATTTACTGTGTTGGATGTTTTAGGATATTTGGATGAAATTCCTGTATGTGTAGGATACGAAATTGACGGAGAAGTGACCACAGATTTTCCTGTAACTTATAAATTGGAAAAGGCAAAACCCGTTCTTAAAAAGCTTCCAGGATGGAAATGTGATATCAGAGGAATAAAATCATATGAAGAACTGCCGGAAAACTGTAGAAAATATGTGGAGTTTATTGAGGAACAGATCGGCTTCCCTATCACGATGGTTTCCAATGGGCCGGGGAGAGAGGATATCATTTATAGAAAAAGCGCGGTCCGTCGATAAAAAAGTGAGCATAGATATATGAACAGGAATTATGCAAAAGAACTGGATAAAATATTAGAAAATCAGGCAAACAAAGGAAAAAACTTATTTTTACATAGCTGCTGCGCACCATGCAGCAGTTATGTATTAGAGTACCTTTGTGCTTTTTTCCGTATAACGGTCTTTTATTATAATCCTAATATTACTGAGCAGGAGGAATATGCAAAAAGGACAGCCGAGCAGAAAAGGCTGATTGCAGAATTTAACAGACAAATGGAAAGTGGTGTGAGAAAAGGCTATCCGATCAAGATCGTAGAGGGAATTTATGAGAGAGAGTTGTTCTTCCAACGAGTCAAGGGGCTGGAACATTGCAAAGAAGGCGGGGAGAGGTGTTTTCTTTGCTATGAAATGCGTCTCTTGGAAACAGCCCGCAGAGCAAAAGAGGCCGGAGCCGATTACTTTACCACCACGCTTACTATCAGTCCGTTAAAAAATGCGGCAAAATTAAATGAGATTGGAGAAAGACTGGCAGAAGAATTTAGGATTCCCTTCCTTCCTTCTGACTTTAAGAAAAAAAATGGATATAAAAGATCTATTGAGTTGTCTAAAGAGTATGACCTGTACAGACAGGATTACTGTGGATGTGTTTTTTCCCGCAGGCAGTGATTCAGGTATTAGGAAAGCATCTGATATGATGCTTGATAAATTGCTTTTGAAATGATAGGATAAGTAATGGTTAATGAGAAAGTAATACGTACTTGGACTTGTTTCTAACTTTTGGAAGCTTCCAAGCGGGAAAGGTATGGATTAGGGATGAAAAAATTTCTGGATTTAATCTCAGAAGAGATGAAAAACGCTTTTGAGGCGGCAGGTTTTGACAGGGAGCTTGGAAAAGTAACTCCTTCCAATAGGCCGGATCTTTGTGAATATCAGTGTAATGGTGCAATGGCGGGGGCAAAGCTCTACAAAAAGGCTCCCATTATGATTGCAAATCAGGTGGTGGAAGCGTGTAAGGATAGCAAAGTATTTTTACAGGTGGAGGCGGTAAATCCCGGTTTCCTTAATTTGAAAATAAAGGAAAGCTTTATAACAGAATATTTGGCGTGCATGAGAAAAAAACCTAAGTTTGGACTTGAAATGCCGGAAAAACCCAGTAAGATTATTATAGATTATGGCGGGCCTAATGTGGCAAAGCCCCTTCATGTGGGACATTTACGTTCTGCCATTATTGGTGAAAGTATTAAGCGGATTGCCAGATATGCAGGCCATGAGGTGATTGGAGATATTCATTTGGGGGACTGGGGGCTTCAAATGGGGCTGATTATGACAGAACTGAAAGTGCGTCAGCCGGATCTTGTTTATTTTGATGATGATTACACAGGAGATTATCCAAAAGAAGCGCCTTTTACCATAGCGGAGCTGGAAGAAATCTATCCAACAGCCAGTGCTAAGTCCAAGGAGGATGAAGCATACAAGGCTGATGCTATGGAAGCTACCTATAAGTTTCAAAATGGCGTCCGCGGTTATTGGGCATTGGGAAAACAGATCATTCAAGTGTCCATACCGGATTTGAAGAAAAATTATAAAAATTTGAATGTGGAATTTGATCTCTGGAAAGGGGAGGCTGACGTACGCGATATCATTCCTGTCATGGTGGAAGATATGAAGAAGGGCGGTTATGCCTACGAGAGTGATGGCGCCCTTGTAGTGGATGTCAAAGAGGAGATGGATACCAAAGAAGTGCCGCCATGCATGATTCTAAAATCAGATGGAGCTTCTTTATATAATACGACTGATCTCGCAACAATCAAAGATCGTATGGAGCAGTATCATCCGGATAAGCTGCTTTATCTGGCAGACAAGAGGCAGGAACTTCATTTTGAGCAGGTATTCCGCTGTGCAAGGAAGACCGGAATGGTGGATGCAAATACAGAACTGGCATACATTGGTTTTGGAACTATGAATGGCAAGGATGGGAAGCCCTTTAAAACCAGAGAAGGCGGCGTGATGCGCCTTGATGTTTTGATCAATGAAATTAATGAGGAAATGTACCGGAAAATTACAGACAATCGCCAGGTAGATGAAGAAGAAGCACGCCAGAGCGCAAAGGTAGTAGCACTTTCTGCAATTAAATACGGCGATCTTTCCAATCAGGCATCAAAGGATTATATTTTTGATATAGACAAGTTCACTTCCTTTGAAGGGGATACAGGGCCATATATTTTGTATACCATAGTTAGAATTAAATCAATATTAAATAAAGTAAAGGAACAGGATGGTTTTACGACAGAAGAACTTTGCAGGGCCGGAGATACGCTGCGAAATGCAGGAAGCGAATCTGAAAAGGCGCTTATGTTGGCAATTACAGGTTTTCATGCAATGATGGAGACAGCTTATGTGGAAACAGCACCTCATAAGATTTGTGCATATATTTATGATCTGGCAAATGCCTTTAACCGTTTTTACCACGAAACAAAGATTCTCACTGAGGAGGATCAGGAAAAGAAATATGGTTGGATCGCTCTTTTGCTGCTTACCAGAGATGTTTTGGAGACCTGTATTGATGTACTTGGCTTTTCAGCACCGGAAAGAATGTAGGTGATAAAATGCAGTCAGGAATAGAGTTAAGAAACAAATTAAAATTAATTGACCATCGGGGGTATCCTGCTTATAAAGAGCTTAAGGGCCAATATGATTTTAAAGATTATGTGCTTTCCATTGACCATGTGCAGGGAGATCCCTTTGCAGCACCATCTAGATTGTCTGTACTTGTAAAAGCAGTAAAGGCAGGTTTTCCAGCATCTTTTTATGATACCCATGCAAAAAGAGTTACCCTGCAGGATCATTTGACCAGACTTTTTGCAGCAGAGGTAAGTGGAGGAAGTTTTCAGGCCAAAGGCTCAGGGAAAAGCGGATTGCTTGCAGTTTCAAGATGCGGACAGCAGGTTTTGGAAAGAACAGCGCTTAAAATAAAGGATGGGGATATCATTCTTAGATTTGAGGCAGGTTTTCCGGCAAATGGAAGAACCATTAATGCCAGAGAATTAGATAAGATGTTGTTTGATATTCTGCCTTCCTGTGTAAAAAAGAGTTTATATTATGGAGCGATTCATCAGGGAAAATTAAAGCAGGCAATTTGTCTGTGTGAGGATCAGCAGTATATTCGTGAAAAATTGGAAGAATTGTCTCTCTGTGCATTTATTGCAGAGGGAGCAGTTCTTCCGCGGGAAAGCGGTATTTCTGAAAAACCTATGAAGGGAGCTGTTCCTTTTCAAAGTCCTGATTCCCTTAAAGTGACGCTTCAGCTTCCAAATAAGGGAGAAGTGAGTGGAATGGGAATTCCTAAGGGAATTACCCTTTTTGTAGGGGGCGGCTATCATGGAAAGTCTACCATATTACAGGCGCTTCAAAATGGTGTGTACAATCATGTGATGGGGGATGGAAGAGAACTGGTAATTACGGACGCATCTGCAATAAAACTTCGGGCGGAGGATGGACGCAGTATTTCAAATGTGGATATTTCACCTTTTATTAAGGACCTTCCCAACAAGAAGGATACTACCCATTTCTCCACCGAGGATGCCAGTGGAAGTACTTCTCAGGCAGCTAATTTGATGGAAGGCATTGAAGCAGGAAGCAGTTTGTTTTTGATAGATGAAGATACTTCAGCTACTAATTTTATGATCAGAGATCAATTGATGCAGCAAGTGATATCCGGCAGAGAAGAGCCTATTACACCTTTTATCAGCAGAGTGAAAAGTCTTTATCGGGATAAAGGAATTTCCTCCATAATCGTAGCGGGAAGTTCCGGCTCCTATTTTCATGTGGCCGACACCGTGATACAGATGAAGGAGTATGTACCCATTGATATTACGGATAAGGCAAAGGCGGCGGCTTCTTTTTATCCGCCAGTGGAAAGTGGGGAGGAAGGCTTTCCTTTCTTTTCAGAACACAGGTGCCCAAAGCCGGACATGGCGCTTCGAAAGGATGATAGAATTAAGATTAAGACAGTGGGAACCTGCGAACTTTTGCTGGCGAGGGAGAGTGTGGAACTCAGATATTTGGAACAACTAAAGGATCAGGAACAGACTTTAGGCCTGGCTTGGATATTAAAGTACGTGCAGTTAAAGCTTTTAGATGGAAAAAAAGATTTAAAACAGATCAGTGAATTGATAGAAAAGCAGATAGACCAGAATGGACTGGAAAGCCTGTTTGAGAGAGGGGATGTGTCAGCTTCTTTGGCAAGGCCCAGAAAGCAGGAAATTTTAGCCTGCATAAACCGGTATCGAAGACTTTATTTTGCTTGAACACTTTTTTCAAGTGTGGTATACTGTAGAAAGTGCAGATGTAGTTCATTGGTAGAACATCAGCTTCCCAAGCTGAGGAGGCGGGTTCGATTCCCGTCATCTGCTTAAAAAGAATCCTAGAAAATCAGGATTCTTTATTTTTATGTTGCATTTCATGTTGCATATCTTCAAAATGCTTAAATGTTATATCCTGAAAATGTTTATTATATGTGTCAATTGTTCCGCGGTATATGTCCTTTAATGTTTTGTCAGAGGCCCATCCGCCTCGCTGCATAATGTACTGGTCTGGGACTCCCAAGGCGTGCATAATGGATGCTGCATAATGTCGCAGATCATGAAATCTGAAATGCTGTATCCCTAACTTTCTAAGAGTACGGCCGTGTCGTATGCTGATTCTGTCAGGATTTATCGATACAACATATCCGCTATTTGGTAGCATATCAATAATAAATTGTGGCATATCAATATCCCTTGCACTGGTGGAGTTTTTGACAAAAGGCTTTAACACAAACTGATTATTACTGTTTTTTACCATAGCCTGCCTGATATGCAATGTATTTCTGGAAATATGGTCTACATCCAGCCCACAGATTTCAGACCGCCGCAAGGTTCCAAAAGCAGACAAACAGCTTGCAATCAACATATCTCTGTCACTGTCTGAATAGTATTTAATTAATTTTTGTATTTCTTCATCATTCGGCACATATCCGTCATATCTAATCTTTGAAGGTAAAGAAATGCTGACAGAATAATTTTCAATGTAATTTTTCATGACTGCATTCAAAAATCCATAAGCATTTCTGACAGTTTTGGGAGAATGATCTTGCGAATAAGAATTTACTCATTTTTGTAGAATAGTTTTATTTAACTCTGAAATTTTTTTATTCGCAACACTTTCGAATGCGTTATTCATAATTTGTTCATATCCCCTTATAGTAGACGGAGATAGGACCGCTCTTTTCAGATCACAATATCCCTTCATTGCGTCACGTAATTTTATATCTCCATGTTTTTCAACATCATCCTCTTTGTCACAGATGTATTGTGTGGCTTTCAACTCTACTTCTTTTTTAGTATCAGCAGTAAAAGATTTATACTTTCTCTTTCCATTTTCCGTTCCGACATAGATCAGGCATCTGTATTTCCCTGATGGTAGTTTCTTTGCTGTAGCCATGGTATCCTCCTTAAAGTTGGGTATAAAAATAACAGCCAGCGCATGTTCGCGCTTGCGGGCTGCTCCCGATGATGATACAATTTGACTGTAAGAGAGTATCCTTCGGGATATATTTGGAAGACGTTCCTGTTGGCGCAGGGGCGGTTTTACTTTACACAATCAAAATCATAAGATGGGCGGCGTATCCATCATCTCAGATACTCTTACGAGTGTGTCGGGGCCTTTCCGACCTTTGTGATTAATGTATGTATTTTCAAATGATATATGGATGACTTTATATAAAAATGAGAAAGGCAGATAACCGAAGTTACCTGCCTGATAGTTTGAATGAAATAGATGGGTGACAATCCACATCTCCTAACAATGGGCGACGGCCGCCTGTTCCGTCCTCAGATTTCATTCAGTATAGCTTACTCATTTGGTAACTTTGATATATCGTAATTTGGTTAATGTTATATTTACATTATTATAAACATTGACAAATAAGGAGCTGTGTGTAATAATGATAATGAACCACTGAAAGCGCGAATGCGTCGTAGGTGGTGTTGTCATTTCTTGGGGTAAATTACAAGTCCATATTTCTCATGACTAGCTTTTTCATTAAAAATTCCATTGGCAGAAAAGGTTGCCATTACGCTTCCGACAAATTCTCTATTTATTAAATTTCCAACCCTGTTGGGAAGTTCTTTGTTTTTATATCGTGTCAAATAATATAAATGAACAAAATATGAAATAAAGTCACAAATTTGTATAAAGTGTGATTCCTTGGAATCTTTTTCGAGTACATCTTCAATCATATTTTTAATGGGTTTATTGATATAACCGCCAAATTGTGATTGAATTGGATTATAAGCTCTTATACTTCGCGCAGTTTTTCTCATAGGAGAAATACGCCCTTTATCCGTGATCAATAAGAAATTCCAGCTTCCTTGGCTATCGTTTTCGATTCTCTGTATATTGTATGTAAGAGCATTTTCCAGTATAGGGTAATCAGGGGTCGCGATAGAAGTTTTGTCAATTATTACATTGATTGCAGAAATATTAAGGGATGCAATCATTAAAGTATATTTTTTTAAAATATCTATCTTTTGGTCATTAGACCAATTATATGTCCTATATGGATTTTTGTCGGTTAGAAAATGTTTTGTATGCATTTCCTGACTGGTATGAAACCCATATTCCTTTTTTAAAGTCGAACGAAATGTCTTTACGGCATTATAATTTTCTTGCCAAGAACTGCTAGGCATATATATGCTGGTTAAAATGAAAGCTTCGCTTGAAGAAGTGTTTAAACCATCATCGCCAGTTTCATCACAATATACAATCTGTGTTTCCATAAAAAATCTCCTGTATTCTACATTTTTCTTTAAGCAGAGCGGTTATTCTTGAGGCGGTTCGTCTGGCTTTAGTATTGACATGAGAGGATTGCCTTGTGGCGGTTTAGGTAGTTGCTCTGATTCCCAGCCTCTTCCCATAGCTGGGAAAGCATCATATTTTTTCAATATTTTTTCTATCCATAAATTATAAACCTCATCATCAATTGTGGAATCATCATGTACTTTTTTCATTTTTTCCCATTCTTTGATAAAGTCTTGCATTTTATCATTTTCAAAACTTATGGTGGCTACGTAATCCATAGTTTGGAATGATTCGAGTTTAATCCAATCATATGAGAGTGAAATATCAAATGCTTTTTCAATTTTTAATAATAAACGAATACCATCACCATATGTTTTTATTTCTTCATTATATTGCTTTTTATCTGTCAACCCACATAGCCAATCAATAGATATATGACATTTTTCAGCTATTCCTTTGGCAACATCTAATGGAGGTTTCATAAGCCCTCTTTCATATCCTGAAAGTGTTTGCTGTTTTATTCCTATATGTCCGCTAAATTCTTTCTGTGTCATTTTTAATAATTCACGTAATTGTTTTATTCTAATTGCAAATATGTCTAATTCTCCCATCAGATTATCAAATCCTTTCTATTTGATAATCTGATCTTAACACAAATTATAGTCAAGAACAATTAAAAAGCCAATATTAAAATAAAAACGGAGCTAATAAAATAAATAATTGTAATATATCAGTAATTATGTTATTCTGCGTTATAAAGGAGGTGTGTACATGAAAATGGATAGACAAAAGTTCTCTATTGCCAGGGCAAGAGCTTGCATGGGACAAAAAGATTTTGAAAAGGTTGGAATCCCAAAAGGAACATTATGCAGAGCAATGAATGGTAAAGGTATAAAGCCAGAAACACTTGGTAAGATTGCCAAAGCTCTCGGCGTAGACGTGACTGAAATCATTGAAGGTTAAGGGATTCTATCAGAGTAGAAAGGGGTGAAAATTACGGATATAACGGTGATATCGTTTGTTTTATCACTTTTAACAATAGTTATGAATATTGTACTTTTTATTTATAGCAAACATCATTAGCGTCAAAGTTTGAGGCCATTGCTTTTATCTGGGCAATACAAGGTGTAAGTTTTAGCTTTGTTGGTGGTTTGAACTTTTAGATCTATCATTTTACCGCATACAAATGTTTTGTCATGGAAATCAAAGACAATCTTACACATTATGCCGGAATTGGCCACAATATTTATGGGAAAATCGGCAGACAAAACGCGCTCTGTGCGAGGAATATCACTTTCTGGAAAAGTCGGAAAGTAACGTTCCCCTACATATTGATGAGATAGATAACACTGGGTGTCTTTTATAGTTATTCTCGTAATTATGAGAGGGGAATTTGATAGGTTTTGAATTGTGAGAGACAATACGCATTTGTTAAAAGATCCCTTATCATACCATTCAAATTTATCAATGGATATTTTGTAGTTGGTGCGTTTGCAATACAAAGTATATATCCATTGAGCGGATGAAAGTAAAAGATCAATTATAGAGATAGTTAAGGTTATGTAACTCATTATTTTCTCCTTTGCGTCTGATAAGGAGATTGTACAAGTAGTGGATGATGAAGTAAAAAAGCCAAGTTTTCTTGTTTATTACGACAATGAAGTTATAGTATTAAGGCTCCCGGATGATGAAGCAGGAAAACTTTTAAAATCATTATTTCCTTACGGAAGGGAAGAAATTAAGCCTGACTTTGATAATAGTCCTGCGCTTGCTATGGCTTTTGATATTTTAAGCATGGCGATAGACAGGGACAAGGAAAGATATGTGAGGCGCTGCGAAGCTAATAGAAAAAACGGGCGAAAAGGCGGTTTAGCAAAAGCTAGCAATAGCAAGCAATCGCTACCAAATGGTAAACGGTTTACTTCTGTCTGCATATCAAGAGCGGTAATATCATGTACGTTTTCAGTCAGAAAAGCATCTGGTATCTGCCGGATAATAGTATGGTGTTCCCTAATTGTGCTGGGGGAAAGGATATTTCTTTTTGCTTCTATGTATTGGTCGCAGGCAGATTTAAAAGTCATACTGCTATGCTTTTCCTGCACTTTGCCTAATTCGGAAGCCATAGCTTGCATAACTTCTTTTTGTGTAGGCTCATAGTCAAAAATTACAGTGTGCATTTTCTCGTTGTATATTTTTCTGATGAGGTATGAGTCTGATGGCAGTTTTTTAATTTTCATGGCATCATTCTCCTTTGGGCATAAAAATGCCCAGAAACTTGATTTTGCTCTGGGAAAATAATACGCTTTATAGGCCATGAGATTGTATCGGGTTTTCCGGTATAATTCTTACTTACCGCCTTGGTGTTCCAGCACTGGGGCGGTTTTTTTAGTTTAAAATAGAAAATAAGTAATATATAATATACTTAACAAGACAGCCGATAAGGAAGGTTAAGGCTTCCCGTTCCGGCGATATAACGTATCTAAGTAGAGCCGCTTATCTTACTGATATGATACCTCTAAAGTAGATAGATTAAATATAAAAATCTGTTACTTTGGAGGTGTTTTTCATGCCAAGATCAAAACATTCACCCAAATTTAGAGCCAAGGTATCACAAGAATATATTGATGGGACAGGCTCTGTCCACTTCCTTCCATCATATCCTGGGATATCGGAGAATGGCATTCTGGCTCAGCCATTTTAATCATACTGCATACAGTAAAAACAGAGTTCATAGAATCATGAAAAAGCTGGGGATATATTCGGTGATTCGAAAAAAGAAGAAAAAATATACATACTCAAAACCTGATGAAAAAGTGGAAAATATACTGCAAAGGGACTTCTATGCATATGCCCCTAACCAGAAATGGGCCACTGACGTCCGCAAGATTCGGAACGGGCGCGCAGCCGCCCTATCGGCTGCCCAAGTAAATATATTATGTTGTAAAGGTGTATATACTGCAAGGATATAGATTATGGTGTTAAGCATTGTTCTTTTACTGTAAGACAGTGTTCAATATGTTTTATCCATTGAGGGACATGTAAAATATATTCATTCAATGGTAAATCACGTAATGCATTTACGCCATAAAAACCATCTAATATTTGCATATATGTTTTCCTGCCGTAGAGTTTTAGGCTTCCGGTTGGAAAATTCTGATAATATATGGAAAAACTTCTACCTGGCATAGACTCAAAATAAAAGTAATTAGGGTTTAAACTAGCTTCTAATGTATTCTTGATAAGTTCCCTAAAAAACTTGTCCTCATTGCTTGACGTTTCAAATACTGCATCACCGCCTATTTTACTGCATATGCTTTTGGTTAATATATTAACTAAAATATTTTGCAAATTTTGAGTTTGCAAATCCAAAACATTATTTGAGGGTTTTTCAATATCAATTTTTATTGTAGAGTTCCAGTATCGGTCAATAAAAGCATTAGTAACCGGAGACTTTTTCCTTATATACTGCTTAATTGCTGAGTTGGTGAATAGGTGTTATATTTTACATATTTCTCCTAATTCGATAACAACGTAAGCTTTTCAACCAGTAAATCATATCTTGAAAAGAAAGTTTCAGACACTGCTGTAGTATTTATAAGTTCCATACAATTATGAGCTATTTGTACATGTTGAGATATCATAAATGCCGATAATTTTTTAAGCTGATAGGCATCAAACCTAAGCAGCATGGTATAATGTTTTCACTTACTTTTGTGATTATTATTTATAAGAATTGATTAGACAAAGATATAAAAAATGATATACTTAATTCAGCAGATACGAAAGAGGTAATTCAGGTGCACTCAATAGGAAAGCTGAATAGGGATATTTATAAGTGCATAACGGATGATATAGTAACGGATGAAGTGATTATTACGGATGAGCGTATTCAGCATATTATGGAGAGGCACCCGAATGATTATGAAAGGTTTTGTTCATATATACCAGAAATAATTAATAATCCAGATTATATAATTGCGGCAAATAAGCCTAACACAGCTACAGTATTAAAACAGATAACTGATAATGGTGAAAAATTTCAATTAGTGTTACGGGTTATTACGCAAACAGATAATAAAGATTTTAAAAATTCGGTAATTACATTTTTAAAAGTAAATGAGAGAACTTGGAATAAATACTTGGAGAAATAAGGAGATCCTTTACACGAATAAATAAAAATGTTATACTGTGCATACAATAGAGAGACTTCTTTGAGGTGGAAATTTCGTGTCGCCACACACCAGAAATGGTTAACAAGAGATGCGAGAGTAGGCACGCTCGCCAAAGAAGTCAATCTGTTGAAAGGTTGCACCAATGCAACACCCATAAAACTATGATAATCAGAGCGCTTGGCAGCAGGCGTTCTTTTTATATGCCCGGAATGGCAGAAAACTGCCCTACTTTGCCGGAAGAATAAACCGGCCAAATCCAGCACTCGGAGAGTGGGAATAAAAATTTATGGATTGAAAAGCCTGAAATATACCGTTAGAAGTTTAAATTTGATGACTATATCAAAAAATGATAGCTGCTCCTGTAGTTTATCCTGATTTGTATGATTTGGCAGGGGTTTATGTTTTAGCTGGTTGGAGCCGGAAGGCAACATCCGAATATTATATAAAAAATTTAAATAGGCTATATTGCATTATAACCTACAATATGTTAATATAAATATACACCTACAAATTGTTAAGATAAGAGAGGACAATATGGCACAGCAAATTTCTGAATCCGAATTGGTACTAATGAATATTATTTGGAAGAATGGAGGGGCAGCTTTATACTCCTTCATCATGGAGGAATTGGGAAAAGAAAAAAACGAATGGAAAAACAACACCGTACTCACTCTGCTTTCCAGACTGGGAGAAAAAAAGTTTTTGAAAGTCAAAAAAATTGGTAGACGAAATGAGTATGTGGCTACAGTAACAGAATCAGAATACCAGACCATGCAGACACATAGTTTCCTTGATAAAGTTTACGGGGGAAATGTGAAAAATTTAGTGTCAACCCTGTTACGACAGGACATTCTTTCAGCAGACGAGTTGAAAGAGATAGAAATTTTTTGGAGGAACGAAAATGAATGAGTTTATGAAAATAGTATTGTCGCTGTCTGTTTCCGGCGCATTGTTATTACTACTCATTTTGGGGTTAAAACCGTTATATAAAAACAAATTCAGTAAGCATTGGCAGTATTATATCTGGATAATTGTTTCATTACGATTCCTGCTTCCTTTGACTACTGATACTACGATTGTCGGAAGTCTGTTTGAAAAGTTTGATACAGTAATGGCAACAAGTGAAATTCCCACAATCCCAAATGCGCATGTTCCCGAAAATACGACTAATGATGAAACAGAGTCAGTACAAACAAATAGGGATATAACTATCGCTGACATGGGTGAGCCATTTAATATATACCTCAGCCTGTTTTCATCTGGTCGGCGCTGGCGCTGGTTCTTTTTGTCCGCAAGATAACGGTTTATCAGGGCTTTATCCAGTACATCAAAGCCGGCAATACAGAGGTATCGGATATTAAAATCCTAAATCTGCTGTCTGATTGCCAAGAAAAACTGAATATCAAATCAAGGGTGGAATTATGAAAATGATAAAACCAATGGAAATATTATACCGGAACCGGTTGAAGCAAATGAAGAAGTATGGCTTAGCGGTATTACCAAAAGAAATGAGATGACTATTTATCCTAAGTGTATTTCCCCATGAGCAAGGGTGTTATTTTTTATATTAAGTACAATGATTCAGTATCTGGAATATTCCATGTAGGGCTTATTGATGAAAATGGTGAAAAATTAGAAGCAGAAACTACTATTTGGCAAGAGGGGGATACCGCTTCCATAGAAGTAAATCAAGACGGTAGTTATTACTTCTATATGGAAGGTTTCAATGATGATGCGGGGGGTTAATACAACTTTTAAGTTGGTAGTGTAAAATAGTTTGTGT
>DKUR01000075.1:0-505 GCA_002490775.1 Lachnospiraceae bacterium UBA7199
CAATTACATTAGAGGAATTGATTAAAACTGAAAAGTCTAAATATTTTATTAATGAAGAACAAAGCTCTATTTGCTTAGGAGAAGGGAATTTTATAATTGAATATGTGACATCATTTTGCGGATGTGATTACGAAAAGAGATTTATTTTTCATAATAATAAACTTAAAACTTGTAATTACATAATGAAAGATTCTGGTGTAATATCATGCATACAACAAATTTATGAAAAGATTGCAGATGCGAATGGTGTTCCGGATGAAATAAAATTTGATAAAGAGATATTTTTATTACAATTTGTTTGGCATGGGGAAAATGGTGTTATAGTTTATAATCATTTTTATCAATGCAAAATAGTAATTGTATTTGAATTAAATTGATAACTTCCATAATTACATAAGCATCATGCTTAATATATTTTTCTTGAATAAAGCAATTGCAAATTTATCTGCTAACTTTTAAGGGCAGTGCCAACCAGAACACTATGAATGAGGAGACCAACATAATC
>DKUR01000075.1:799-11182 GCA_002490775.1 Lachnospiraceae bacterium UBA7199
ATGAATGAGGAGACCAACATAATCGCCGCTTTTGTGCGGAAATAAGTTTTTGGAAAAAAATAAAGGATATAAGTATGCCCTGAATATCGGCCAGGATGTAATATCAGGCTGTGTCAATGATTATGTACAGACCGGAACCATTAATCCCCTAAATGTGGCAGCAAATGTAGTAAGTGGAACGCTCAAGGGCTTTGGCATGAGCAATATTCGGTTTAACTGCGGAAGCGAGCTGTTTAACAATAACTTTGTTAGAAAAACAGTCAATGTTGCAATGCAGACAACCTTTGCTACAGGAATAGATTACGTGGGAAGCCTGATAACAGGAGAGCCTTTTGATCTGTCGGAAAGCGTAACGCAAAATATGTTTGTATCCGCCTTGGGAGAAGTATTTGCGGAACCGGTGGATGCAGCAACAGGCGCATTTTTAATGACCAAAACAGATATGCTTCTGCCGGATGTGGCAGATTCTATCCGGTTAGAGCGCAGCTACCGCTCCACCAGCCGAAGAAATGGCTGGATTGGAAGAGGCTGGCGGTTTTCCTATGAGAGCAGGATATACCGGGATAAGGATATCTTTCATGTGCAACTGCCTATGGGATATGTGGCGGCTTTCACACAAAGTGGGGAGAAATTCATTGACACAATAGGCAATGGAAGGTTTATGCTCAGAGTTGACACTATGGCAGGCAGATGGCATGTCACAGACCGGCACCAGCATAAAAATTACTGCTACAATGAAAAAGGCCTTTTGGAATCGGTTTCAGATAAAAACGGGCAGAACCTGTACTTTACCTATCAGGGAGAGTATCCGGAAACAATGGTAACCCCCCTTGGACGTGTGCTCAGTTTCGTATTTGACGAGGGGAAACTGGTAAAGATGAGCGACGATACCGGGCGCAGCATCGGCTACCGGTACGAGAATGACCATTTGACGGAAGTGCTCCACATGGACGGGGGGATAACCCGCTATGCCTATTCAAAGGAAGGGCATCTTGTCCGTCCCACCGACCAGACAGGCCTGTCCTACCTTACCAATGAATATGATGAAAAGGGCAGGGTGGTCTTACAAACCCTTGCAAACGGGGATATCTACCGGGCAGCTTACTGTGACAGGGAACGAAAAGTCCGCGTGGAATACAGCACTTATCCCGGCTGGAAGGAATACTGCTATGATGAGAGGATGGCGATAAGAGGGATCATCTATCCTGATGGGAGCAGGAAATTTTATAATTATGATGAGAGGGGAAACCGCGTTCTTGAGACAGACCAGCTGGGAAGGAATACCAGGTGGGAGTATGACGCTTGGGGGCATCTGGTAAAGGAGACAAAGCCGGAAGGGCTTGAAATGGAATACCTCTATGATGAGGCAGGAGATCTTGTATGCGTCCGCGACAACGGAGGCAGGGAGAAGCTTCTTGCCTATGATGCCTGCCACAACCTGATTCAGAGAAAGATAAAGACAGAGGAAGGACATTTTCAGGAGCAGAGCTATGCCTATGACGCCAAAGGGCGCCTAATAAAGGAAACAGACGGGGAAGGCCATGAAACCTGCTACCACTATGAGGAGGACTGCGCCTATCCATCTCTAACAACTTATAGCGACGGTACGGAGCTTAAATGTGAATACAGCAGGAATGGAAGGAAGCTCTCCGAGGACGACGGAGCAGTGCGCTGGGAGTATGCCTACAACCAGGGCGGCTGGCGCACCATGGAGCGTGACGGGGAAGGAAACGAAACCCATTACCTGTATGACGGTATGGGGAGAAAGCTTTCCATGTATACCCCCATGCAGTGGAAAGGAATAGACGGGAAGCGGACAGATTATAAATATGATTTTTTGGAGCGCATTATTGATACTGCCTATCCTGACGGAAGCCATGAAAGGCTGCTGCGTGACGGGGAGGGCAACATCTTAAAGAAGGTCCACCCCAATGCCTATGAGGAAAGGACAAAGGACGGGGAGGGCACCTGTTACGATTATGACGGGGAGAACAGACTCCTGCGCATCCATTATCCTGACGGAGGCGTGGAGAGATTCTTCTATGACGGGGCAGGGAACCGCATCAAACATGTGCTGCCGGAGCAGTATGAGGAAGCAGAGGATGACGGAGAAGGCTGGGTTTATACTTATGATGAGGGAAACCGCCTGACCTCCGTCACCGGGCCTGACGGAGTGGTGGAAAACACTTATGTTTATGACATATGGGGAAACTGCGTCCAAAAGACGGATGAGAAGGGATGCAGTACTTACTATACCTATGACCTTAAGGGCAGGCTTATCAGGGAACTGGTGCCTGCAGGGGAGGATGCAGAAAGTGCCAGCTACAGGAAGACATCTTATGAATATGATGATAACGGAAACCGTATCAGGGAAGTAAGATATGGAGGAAACTATGGAGCAGACGGGGAACTTCTGCGGGCAGGAGAAGACCTGATCCTGACCTTTGCTTATGATGTGAAAAACCGTCTGGTGTGTGCGGAGGACGGCCTGGGAGCAAGGGTATCCTACCAGTATGATGCCAGAGGGAACAGAGTCAGCGAGGAGCAGATCATAAGGAGTGGCAGTGATACCACCGAAAATGCCGGGCAGATGAGGGCAGTCCTTAAAAAAATCCGGTACAGCTATGACAGGGCAGGAAGGCTGATAAGAAAAAGTGAGATCCTGGATGACGGGCTGTCGGAAAATACAGCGAAAGCATTTATGACGGCAGTTACCAGTTATGATCATGATGCCAATGGAAACCGGACCAGCATCATCACTCCGGAAGGCTACCATATCAGCAGGAACTATGATGACAGGGACAGGCTGATTACAGAGCGTGTGGAGGATAAGAAAAATGATATCGAGCGCACCACCTGTATTTCCTATGATAAAGCCGGAAACATCATTTCTGTAAAACAGTCAGGAAGGGACGGACAGGCAAGGGAGCTGTCTTATGGCTATGATTTAAAAGACAGACTGACACATATGGAAGAGATGGATGGCCCTGTATTTGAGCTTGCTTATGATAAGAATGACAGGAGAAAGGAGCAGAAGCAGCTCCTTCCTGTGGATGATGAAAGCTATAGGAAGATACAATTCCGTTATGACCTGCGGGGGAACCTTTTAGAGTGTTACGGAAATGATATCCTTCTGGAGCAGAACACTTATGATATCCGCGGCAGGCGTTTAAATAATGCGGACGGTGACGGTGTGGAAGCAGATTTCCGTTATGGTCTACAGGGGGAACCGCTTGAAACTTTTACAGCGGCCAGTCGTAAGCAGGAAAGGCCAGCACAGCGGCTTGCTTATGATGCAAGGGGAAGGATCACCGGCATTGAGGATGGCTGCGGAGGCCGCACTTCCTATCAGATGGATGCATGGGGAAGGATCACAGGGATCAACAACGCAGAGGGCGGTCGGGAGCAGTTTGCCTATGACCAGGCAGGAAATATCACAGAGACTACGGACGCCAGAGGCGGAAAGATACGTTATGCTTATAACAGTATGGGGAAAGTCTGCGCTGTTACAGACCAGCTTGGAAATACGGAAACCTTCCGCTATGACAAGGAAGGCAGGCAGATCCAGCATACAGACCGTAAAGGAATTCTTACGGAAACCAGATATAACGTATACGACCAGCCTGTGCTTCAGGCCTGTACAGATGAAAAAGGAAACCGCCATGTGATGGGGACATGGGAGTATGATGACCTTGGGCAGTTAAAGAAATCTATAGCAGGAGGCTTCTGCTATACTTATCACTACCGCCCGGATGGGAAACTTCTTAAGAAATGGAGCAGTGGAAGGCCTGTTATTTCCTATGATTATTATAAAAATGGTGTTTTAAAGAGTCTTACGGATGTAAGCGGAAAGACGTTGCTTTACGGTTATGATGAGGCAGGAAGACTATACAGTCTTACAGATGATGAGGGAAAAATCCTCACAGAGTATGCCTATACAGCGGCAGGAAGACTAAAGGAAGTCAGGACGCCGGATGGGATTAGTGCATCCTATGAATATGACAGAGATGGAAATCTTTCCCACCTCAGGATAGGAAATGAGGAAAAGGGTAGCCTGTTATATGATGCTTTTATGCTGTATGACCTGAATGGGAACCGTACAGGAAAGAGTGGGAAACGTCTTGGAGCAGATGGAAAAATTCAGAAGATGGATACTGTCTACAGCTATGACCACATGAACCGTCTAACGGAAGAGCGGCATAGCACTGATGGAGACAGGTACAGTTACGACCTGGCAGGAAACAGAGTTAAAAAGCAGCACTATAACTATGCTCCAGCGGCAGGAGCAGGCCAGGCCAGATACTCTAATGATGGCACTATGAGCACCGCCAATAGTACTGTATATAGCAGTGTTATTAACACCGTCAATGACGCTGTCGTTGACGGAGAAGAGACGTATTGCTACAATGAAAGAAATGAGCTGACAGAGAGAAAAACGCTGTCAGCCATTACAGAATACCTGTATGATGAGAATGGAAGCCTGGTAAGTGAAAAGGAGGGAAGCAGGACAGCCAGCTACCAGTATGACCTGTTGAACAGACAGACACATATAAAGACATCTGAAGGCAGGGAGCAGGAGAACTTCTATGACGGGGAAGGGCTGCGCGCAGGAATAAGTGAAAATGGGAAATCATCTACCTTTATTTTCCATAACGGGGAGATCCTTGCAGAATACGATGGGGACAGCAGGCCCGTAAAAAGGCATTTGCAGGGAATAAGATTATCCTGTGTGCAGACTTTAGATAATGATGCATACCATGCGTATCATCAGGACGAGCAGGGAAGTACCGCTTACATCACAGGAAATGATGGAACAGCAGAAAACAGCTATTTCTATGATGCCTTTGGAAGTGTATTGGAGAGTAGAGAAACCATAGTAAACCGCATTCTGTATACAGGCCAGCAGTATGACCAGGAGGCAGGCCAGTATTACCTGAGAGCAAGATATTATAATCCAATAATAGGGCGGTTTACGCAGGAAGATACCTACAGGGGAGATGGATTGAACCTGTATGCTTATTGTACGAATAATCCTGTGATGTATTATGATCCTAGTGGGCATGATGGAATTGGTGATTGTCCAGTTCCAAATCAGGCAGAGAATGATGAGCAAAAGAATGTAACATTACCGGTGGATGATATTGAGAATGGTAGTAGCTTATTGCCAGGGGAAGGAGACATTGGAACATATAAAGATTTAAGGGATGCAGGTGAGTTTGGAGATAATCTTACGCCGCATCATATGCCATCTGCAGAATATATGGCATCAAAAGGTGTTTCGAAAAATGATGGTCTTTGCATGAATATGGAGATGCCAAGTCCGGGAACAGGTGGACGACATCGAATGACAGATACATATGGACGAAATATGACAGATGCACAAAAGGCATACTATTATTCATTGTCACCTAGAGATGCGTTGGCTTATGATATCAAAAATTTGAAACAAATTTATATGAGTCAAGGCTTATACTCTGAAATCAGGCCTAAATTACTAGAATATATTAAGGCATATAAAAAATACATGCCAGAATTATTTGACAAATAGGAGGAATTGATAATGGACAACAATACCCAAATTAAGCAATTAATTAATGCAAGAAAGCTGAGCTCTAATGAAGAATATGAACTATTTCAAGATGCTTTACAGAAGTTACAAGGAAACATAAGTATTAATGATGTTGGTGAAATATGTAAAGCTTTTTGTGATGACACTAAGGATGATGAAGTTATGTTTGAAATTATTCACCTTATTGAACAACTACAAGGGGATGAGTATTTGAAATGTATTGCAATGTGCTCACCCAATATGGTGGGAGCACATGATTGGGCACTGACATTAAATAAGAGAATAATTAATAGTCAAAAATATTTTGAGAAGTATATTAGTGTTATTGATAAAATGGAAAAAGCATCTAAAGATAAGATATTAAAACTGTTAATTGATGTGAAAAATGATAATCCTAAAAGATTTGGTGAAAAGGTTGATTTAATGTTTGAAAGAATTTTAAAGTAATCTTGTTGATTGTATAATGGGGTTAAAATCCTTGCTTTTAGGCGAAGTCTTTAGGTCAACCTCATAGCTTTAAGCTTAGAAAGAGTGAAAATAAGGATATGATGCTTGCATATTGAAAACTTGGCCAGAAAAACCCCTGATTATCAATCATAGGTGATTGCGAAATGAGCCTATCATTTTGTGGACAGAAAGAGCAGGAACTGTATTTTCTAGGTGGTATACAGAAGAAACGGGATGGGAATATAGAGAAGTCTGCGATGAAAGGTGAGCAGATGAAAAAAGGGCGCACTGATAGTGGGGAAAATGAAAAATTCTTTTGAAAGTGGTAAGTCCTATATAAAATAACTGTCAGGCAATCAATGGTTTTAGACCGTGGATGTATTGATGCTGCTTTATCTTATCAGCAAGAATCACACTAATCAACTGATTAATGCCGGTTAAAAGTAGATCAGCATGGAGCGTTTTTTCATTTAGGATTTTGCGTCCGCAAGTCCGAAGCTGTCTTTAAAGTGATCGTTTGAGCACTCCACAATAGTCCTGATTTTATGGGTATCCTCCCATTCGGCAGTTCCGCACAGAGTACTCGGATATGCCCACAGGTCTTTCTCAGGATAAATATAGACCATTCTCCCATAGGGAGAAGAAGTTACAGGTATTCTCACGGTGACAGGCACAGTGATATTTCCTGGTGGAAGAGTCTTTCTCCCATTTGACTTTTGGACAACTGAACTTATAGCGGGTAATACTAGTCCTGAGTTTACTGGTACTTTCCGGTTTCATGGGAAGGGATGGATCATTCGGACAGCAGGGGATACCGTACTGATTCACAGAATAATCCTTATTTTCCAGACCGGATCGAATGTAAGCCTTTTGGAAATGCCGGTTGTTTTCGCTGGAATCTGTGCTAAAGGCAGCATTGGAAAGAAGTTCTTTATAAAGCGCAACCGAGTCAAGCGCAGAGTCACCCAAAAAGGTGTGCGGGTTGATAAAGGGATGGGCGGCAAAAAGATCCTCTTCAAGGCAGGGAGGAGCAGCCTTGCGTCATGGACGGATTTGTCCTCATACGGGGAATCGGATTTCTTATTGATAATGATTTCAGGATGTTTATCAAAAAAGTCGCTACATAGAAGTCGATATGGCGGGCAATGCCTAGGCGATTAGTGGCATGCCGAATTTATAGGCATAGCAGAAATGCCCGTCAATATAAAGTTGTTTAATGTCGGGATTTGTGGCGGAATGGGAGGGCATGGACCCATAAACAGCTTTGGATGGATCAATGGCATGGCAGATTGGTTCGGTAAGGTCAACAAGTCTGTCGAAGACCGTTTTTATATCATCAAGGAAGACCTGCTTGAAACGGATAATTTTAGAAGCGTCCGGAACCTTGTCAAAGTCGCAGAATTCACGGAGATGGAGTGAGTACTGAAGGAAAACAAGGAGCAGGAAATCGGTGGGGATGGAGAAAATGCGCTGGATGATGAGCATCCATAAAAAAGTGGTCAAAGGGTATTTACGGGATCTTCCCTTTGATGAATGGAAATGCTTACGAAAGGCAGCAGGGACAATTTCATCAAGGGTAAAGTGGTGCTGTAAGAGAGATCGGAACTGAGGTTTGTCGGATTCGTTAATTTCCTGACAATCTGAAAAGTATCTGCTAAAGAAAGCTGATTGCATGGTATCATATAGGTACAACTCCTTTCAGATGGATATGGTGAATTGTTACTGGACATCTCAATTTTACTACAAATCTGTGAGGAGTGGTTCTATTTTATCAAAAAAAGCCTGATTTTATGTGGGCTGTGGCGTTTCGCAAACGCCTATTAATACTTAAGAAGGGAGAGGGGAAAGATGAGATTTGATTTAGAAAATCAAATTGGTGAGAGGGGTGGATTTGGAATAGTATATAGATGTAAGGATGAAAATGGGCAGGTATTTGCTTGTAAAGTACTTGAAAATAAAACAGATATGGGGATTAAAAGATTTGAACGTGAAGTCCGATTATTAAGCCGCTTAAATCATCCTAATGTAATGAAAGTTATTACCTATAACATATCTAATGAAAATAAGTTTTATATTATGCCATTGTATACTTGCAGTTTAAGACAGATTATACCGACAATTGTCGGAAATGCATACGCTCATTATTGTGTTTTAAATGCTATTTTAAACGGAATTGCATATTTGCATTCTGAAGGAGTTGTTCATAGAGATTTAAAGCCGGATAACATTCTTTATAATAATGAAAATGATATTGTTATAACAGATTTTGGCCTGGGAATTCAATATGATTCAGATTCAACAACATTAACTCAAGGAATTAATTGTGGAACAATGAGGTATTGTTCACCGGAGCAATGGTCAGATATGCATACTGTTGATCATAGAACTGATATTTATGCTATAGGTATGATTATTGAGGACATTGTAACTAATTTCAATAAGATTCCAAATCAAGATACTACTATAAGGTACATTATTGATAAATGTAGTAAAAAAGATAGGAATGATAGATTTAATAAAATCGAGGAAATAAAACATATTCTTGATGCTTATTATTCGTCATTATTTGGGTGGCAGCAAGTTTCTTCAATTGATGAGTTGTTGCTAAGTTTAGAAAAAAATCAAGTTTCACAGGCAGAAGTTATTGATATTGCTAATCAAGTGATAAAAGAAAATGATAAAGAAAAAGTTGAAATTTTCTTTTCAAATATT
Source organism: Lachnospiraceae bacterium UBA7199 (assembly GCA_002490775.1). GTDB lineage: Bacteria > Bacillota > Clostridia > Lachnospirales > Lachnospiraceae > Suilimivivens. Next base: position 9,528 of record DKUR01000075.1, read on the forward strand.
TCCTCCAGTAATTATGAATTTTTGGAAAATGATAGCTTAATATTAGCAAAAGATTTAGTACAAGAGCTATGCAAATATTGGAATCAATCAATATGGCCATACAGTTATATTGATACAATTGCTGATTTAGGAGAAAAAATATATAATACTTCAAAAAATGCAGAAATAAAGTCACTTATATTATATCAAATTATGGATATGGCAATTAACTATAATAGGTGGTATGCAATGGGAACAGTTAGAAGATTATTTGCTGACTTAACAAATAATATTTCTGTTCAATCAGAACTGGCGATACGTTTAACAAGAAATCGCCTTAATATATATAATATATTTGAGTCAGAAAATCAGTTACCGATAATGATTAGAAATGTTTATAAAACAAATTGAATGTCTGATACTATTGAGGTGCAGGGCAAAAGAGAAAAAATTGAAAAATATTTAAAAAAGGGGTATTCAGTAAAAGAAGAGCGTAATGGATATTGGGTATTAGTTAAGAAGGCAAAAGTGTGGGTTACTTTAACTAATTCATTTTGTTCAAAAACTTTTAGTATGAAGTCGGATATATTGGATTATTATGGTAAGCAGAAGATTTCCGCAAATTTGGTGGAAAAATTTCAAAAGGATATAAACGATGGAAAGATTAGCTTTTCAATGGATAAAGATGGAACATCATATAAAATGAAATAATTGTTTAAAGAAGAAATGTATATTGGATAAGCAGATAAGATACATGAAGGGCCTGCTCCCCCAACATAGCTGGGGAGTAGAGAAAGCAAAATGATGGAAACATGAGAAAAAGTTTCCTATGTTAAAATAAAAAAGGTAGTAAGCCAATCTCAGTAATAGGCAGTTCAAATGTAATATAATGGATTTTATAGTTGCAAAAGAGAGTTAACAAACTGTAAATAGTCAAGAATCTACAGAAAATAGCTGGAAGCAGTCCTGTAAAAAAGCAGGGACATCTAAGGAGAACTAATGAAAAAGATAGTTTCACGTAAAGCTGTTATTGCTATTATAGTGATAATTTTAGTAATTATAATTCTTTATGCGTTCGGTTTTAGAATTACATATAATCCAAACATAATTACGGACTGGACAGCAGTGGGTGCAGTTGGACAATGGGGATCTATTGCAGCAACAATTTTTGTAGTTTATTTATCCACATATTTGTCAAGAAAATTTGATGAAAAGACAGCAGATATTGCAAATTCTAATAGGGTTAAAGTGGAATTGATATCTGAGATGGAAAGGCGCATGGATGAAAAAATAAAAATAATTGCTGATAAAGAGGGTAATTCTAAAACAGTATTGGGTGAGACGGACATACAAAAAAGAATATTATCTTATATAGAGCTATCCATTGTAACTACAACTGAAAAAATAGCAAACTATATAGGAAAATCAGTAGATGAAACATATTGCTTTTTGTAAAAAATGGAAGTAGAAGATCAGAAAATAATTTAAATATTGAAGGAGAAGATGATGAAAGAATCAGCACCAGAACATATTGAAAGATTTTGCACTAAGGATTTTGAGGATACATTTTATCGCAGATTATATAATAAATATCATGCTGATTATACATTTGTACATAAAATAAAATGTGATTGTGGAGAAATGAAATTTAAAGTATATAAAGATGATCATCCAAG
>DKUR01000075.1:11314-12858 GCA_002490775.1 Lachnospiraceae bacterium UBA7199
ATCATATTATCCAGCCGCAACTAAGGTTAATATTAACTACAATAAAAAACTAATTCAATTTGATAAATTGAAATGTTTTAGTGTATATACAATTTATCAATATGATGATGAATTTGAATTAGAATATGATGTAGAATTTAATAAAAATGTTATTTCTTGGGGGATAATATATATAAAAAATGGTGATTTCGTTAAAAAAATATTAGATGATGAAACGACGTAAATTCAAAAAGTTATGGTCTTGTGTCAAGATTTAGTACAAAATAAAGTGAGAGGTTCTGCCAGTTAGGTTGCCGGCAGATTCTCGGCCCTCATATACAGTTTTTCGTTGTCATTAGATGACAGGTAGCCGCAATGACTGTGTATACAGACAGCGTTGTTAAAGGTTTCGATGTATTCGAAAACCAATGAATAGGAATGTAAGTAATTACGGATCGTAAAACGGTTCAGCCATTCACGTTTTATCAGTGAATGAAAAGATTCAATGCAGGCATTATCATAAGGATAACTGGTATAGGAATAACTGCGTGTCATTTCTTCGGTGGCTAGGCATCAAGGTTTCGAAACATACTGACATCCACGATCAGTATGAATGATTAAAGGCATATCCGTATTACGGGATGTTTTGGCTTTATTAATGGTAGAAATCACAGCGAATACTTCAAGAGTATCAGCAAGTGTCCAGACAATGATTTTACGGGTTTAACCCATTGGGCTTTGCTTCCCATTTCACCCATATATTTTCCAACGGTGCATTGAGAAATACATTCTCTGGATTTATGGAGTTCTCTGGTAATTTTCGGAGTTCTGGTTGGAATCATCATAGATATGTTGGATTTGCATTTTAATAGCAGCTTTTCTTTGTCGGGTGGGTGATACTTTACGAGCGAGAAAAGCACGGTAACCAGAGTGGGAAACGCCTAAAGGTTTCAGCATTTTAAATTGTGCTAATTAGATGCTAACGCTAACTTGGCATATTGATGAAAGGTAAAGGACAATATATGGTGAAAGAAAAGCTTTTGGGGAGTAAAAAGGATTTTGCTATTCAATATGAATTAACTGGTTTTTATAACCAAATTATTTATGGGAAAATTTGTTATTGGATACAGGGAAAGCAAATAGGAAGTTATGAAGAAATAATATTAAGTGATATTTTATTATTTTTGCCAACTATAATAAAAGATAATGGCAATAGAAAGCATGAAAGTTTTTTTATTATGGAGATGGATAAATTGATTCATTTATTATCAGGAGCAGCCTTTTTAGAAGGTAATGTTAAAATTGAGGAAAAAGCAAATGAAGAAAAGTGGGCTAGATTTGATATTTCTATTCCTATTGATACATTTGGAGATACGTTTATATTTCTTATTGATTCTGAAGAAAATTCAAGGCTTATTTTTACAGATAATGCAGGGAAATATTTTCAAACATATATAAAAAGAGGGTATGTCGATAAAGTGTTTTTACAACTATATAACGAGTTAAACTTAATATATAGTGAAAAGTGTTGTTGAAGAATATGAATAGGAAATATAAACGTATCT
>DKUR01000057.1:0-1219 GCA_002490775.1 Lachnospiraceae bacterium UBA7199
AATGGTAATCTGCTGCGTATTATAACAGGTGATCTCAAAAAATTCGTTGATCATTTTTTCAAGGCGGTAGGTTTTTTCCAGAGAAATATGGACATATTTCTCCTTTTCTTCATCTGGAAGATCCGGAATCTGTTCCAGCAGCCTAAGATAACCAATGATGGAAGTCAGCGGGGTGCGGATATCATGGGCCAGATACATGACCAGTTCATTCTTCCGCTGTTCGGCCGCTCTTGCCGCCTGCTCTCGCTGTATCAGAATATTCTGGACCGTGTTCAGCTTGATCTCAAAGGGCTGCATCTCCTGTGAGAGCCGGATCTGTTCTTTGCGGTCAGATAAAAGACAGTCAATTCCCTGATTGATTTCTCTGAAATAACGGGTCAGCCAACGAAACAGAAACACAAGCAGGAGCAAAAAGATCAGAACGATAGCCGCCGCAAAAAAAACTTCTTTGATTCCACGAAAATAGTCATTGTATACATAAAAGGCATCTTCATGGTCAATATCCATCCATAACTCGATCAGGTGGATGATCCATTCGCCCATCCTTTCTTTCCACAGAAACAGATACAGCAGGATAACGATTGCAGTGGAAATCAGTGCGCTGGTACAGAACCGCCACATGATCCGGACTTGAAAAGCGGAGTAATCCGTATCCTTATCTTTAATCTTCGATTTTGTAGCCGTATCCCCAGACCGTTTTAATATATTTCGGATTTTCATAGGAATCCCCCATTTTTTCCCGCAGATGCCGGATATGTGCAGTGATTGTATTGTTGCTTTTGGTATAATATTCATCTTTCCAGATCTGGTGGAACAGATCTTCGGAACTGACCACATTCCCCTTGTTTTGAATCAAAATCTCTAAAATGGAAAATTCCGTCGGTGTTAAGGAAAGGGGCTGGTCATTCAGTGTGCATTTATGCGCCTTTACATCGAGAACCAGACCGGAAAGGGCAATGATATCCTCTTTTTTCTCCGTACCAACATTGTAATGCTTATATCTTCTAAGCTGTGCTTTTACCCTGGCAACCAGTTCCAATGGCTCAAAAGGCTTTGTCATGTAATCATCCGCACCCAGGGAGAGGCCGGTAATCTTATCCATGCCCTCTCCCTTTGCTGTGAGCATGATAATCGGATATCGGTGTTTCTCCCGAATCTGCTGGCATAAGGTGAAACCGCTTATGTCGGGAAGCATGATATCCAGAATTGCCAGATCCAG
>DKUR01000057.1:1501-2796 GCA_002490775.1 Lachnospiraceae bacterium UBA7199
ATCAACGATCAGCAATTTATCTTTCTGCATAAAATACTCCTTTCCTACTGTTTGTAATATGTACATGCTTTTGTGCATGAAATAATAAGTCTCTGAACGAACTTTCCCTGTCTGCAGGGTATATTTCCTTTATTTTACCATAAATCCTGCGTTAAAAACCGTCTTTTCTATGAAGAAAATATTGAGATTTTACTGAGGCTGATATAGTTGCCGATTTTTTAAGTATATGTCCGATAGTTGTAAAACGCACTAAATCAGTATATAATCAAAGCAGCTAATATTTGGGAGGAAATACAGTATGTTTTCATATGAAGAAATACAAAAGCAAAACGAAACAGATATTTGTATTTACAAATATATTGTTTCAAATATCGACAATATTCAATATATGACTATTAGGAAGATTGCAAAATACTTACCTGCCTATGGAGGATTTGCAGGGACTTTCTAGTTTTTTATAAGGGCTAATTTGCACTTACGTCCAAATTCGCAGACTTTGGCAAAATATGGAGGATTATTATGACTGAATTAGAAAAATGTATGGCGGGAGAAAGTTACAACTGCCATGATAAAATCTTTTTGGATATAAAAAGTCATGCAAGAAAATTATTGCAGAAATATAATTCTCTTGCATATGAGCAAAAAGCAGAAAAAATAAATATTTTAAAACAGTTGTTCGGTGAAATTGGCACAAATGTATCTGTCGGACTTCCATTTATCTGTGATTATGGAAGAAATATCTACATAGGAAACAATGTTTCCGTAAATATGAATTGCACATTTGTAGATTGCAACAAAATAACGATTGGCAATAATGTACTGATTGCTTCAAATGTACAGCTCTATACAGCAACACATCCTGTTGAACTTTCCGAACGGCTTACTCCAAACTGGAATATGGACACAGGGCAGTATTTCTGTCGTACCTACGCATTGCCAATAAAAATTGGAAATGGTTGTTGGTTAGGAGGTGGCGTTATTGTCCTTCCGGGTGTGACAATAGGTGACGGCTCTGTTATAGGTGCTGGAAGCGTTGTCACAAAAGATATACCGGAAAACTCATTAGCAGTGGGCAACCCCTGTCATGTAATACGGAAGATTAACGGAGAAAATATGTAATATATAAAAATAGAGTTTAAAGCAATAGTTTGATTTATGATTACTATCGGGCATCTCTTCGGAGATGCCTTTCTTTTGCATCTTTTTGGATGGCGTGTATGAAACAGGTGAATATTATGCCAGACGGTTTCTCAAGAGAAAGGAAGTTTCTCTTGGAGAAAAAACACAATGTCTCC
>DKUR01000026.1 GCA_002490775.1 Lachnospiraceae bacterium UBA7199
GGGGTCACTTCATATTATCTATTAGAAAGTAAATTCTCCCCAAATTTTAAATCCCATTTCACAAATATTTCATCTGCTTTTTATGCCCACTTTTTTGCCAAACATTTAACTGCATTCTAAAAACACACAACAGATCTCATCTGCCCCTATGCTTCTCCTTCTTTTTCTGCTGTTTCAGTTCAAACTGCCGCTGTTTCTCTGCCTCCCGCTGTTCACGGCTCACTGCCTTGCGTTCCGTTTTCAACTGCTCCTGCTGTAATTTCAAAGCCTGTTGCGATTTCGTTCCTATTCCCGTATTCTGTACCTGTTTCCGCGCTTCACGTTGTACCCGTTTAGGATTGCAACCGGCTTCTTTCACATCAGCTGCCACAGCCGGACTAAATCGTAACCGGTAGTAATTTTTCAGAACAAAATCATAAATCTCATAGTCTTTTGGTTCTGCGCCGAACGTAACCTTGCATACAGACAGCTTTCCATCTGCTACACGTTCAAACACTCCCACCCAAAACGGTTCTTCAAAAAATACTGTCAGCTTCCCCGATACTTTGTCCATGACAAATCCTCCTTAAAATGTGTAATGAACAAAGAACGGACGACCCAAGGAGGGAGGGCTACTTACACCATAATGGTGCGACTGGACTACCTACCAGTTCTGCAAGATTGTCTTGCGTTGTGTTTTTATCTTTGCCTTTATATATTACCACATAAGCGCCTATTTTTCCACAGCTTACATCTTATAACCACACGCCCCAATCTCCATAATCAAATGTTCCGCTACCATGATGAAGTTTTCCGTCTGCCTTAAGATTTCTAAATGCTTCTCTCATTCGAAACAAGATTTCCGGCTGTATATCTAATGAATGATGTGCCGGAAACACTTTCTTCACCGGCAATGCCGCAACTTTTTCCAAAGAATCAAGATATGCCTCCGGATCGGTAGACGGATAATAAGCAAACAGAATATCTTTGTAAACTAAATCACCTGTAAATAAATATCCCCTGCTTTCTTCCCAAAAACACATGTGACCCGGAGAATGTCCGGGCGTATGGAGCACTTCAATTTCCCTACCGCCAATATCAATGATATCATGGTCTGTCAGCACTCTTGTGGGCATTCCCTGAAAGAATTCATAATCGTTCACGCAAAAGCCTTCCGGCAAATCGCAGCGATCTACAACCATCTCTCTAATCGTTTCGATTGATAAAGGAAATTTACCATCCAGCCACTTAAGTTCATCAGCGTGAGCATAAAAATCCGGAAAATACTTATGTCCGCCAATATGATCCCAGTGAATATGCGTAGCAACCGCCGTGATCGGTTTATCCGTAAGCTTTGACACTTCCTCATATATATTTGCAATACCAAGCCCTGTATCAATAAGCAGGCTTCTGGTCGTTCCATTCAATAAATAGCAATGTGTTTCCTCCCAATGGCGATATTCACTGATAATATAAGTATCTGCGTCAATTTCATCTATTGTAAACCAATCTCTCATTACCCCAATCTCCTCAAATCCTATTAGATTTATTGCTTTTCTATCTCTGCTAACGAATTTTGAATGTCCCTATAGACCAACGACTGCATACTGTCCGCATAAATAGATATATCCGCTTTTTTCAGTGCGGAAATAATATCATCCTTTAACTCCGGCTTGTTCTTTGCAATCATGGGCAATAATTTGATACACTGCCTTGCCGTTATCGGCTTAACATCCTCTATGTGCTTCAATCGCTGTCCATCATATCAGCCAATTGATTATCAAATAACCTCCCAAATGTCTTTTCTAAGCTGTCCAACATAAAATCCTCCTATGTGCGTACTAAAATGATAATTCCTTAAAGTATGCTTTCAAGTCTGCTTTGCAAGCATCTTCAAGCTGTTTGATTTCAACCCCGCGAATAGCAGCTTCCAAATGATAGAGGATGACAATACAAGTACCCGGATATTTCTCTTTCAGTCGAAGAACCGCTTGTTTACTGCCAATTTCCGTCAACTCTTCAGCTAAATGGATACCCACCGAATGAAGCTTCTTTTCCATCGTTTTTCCTAATCCCAAAGTTGTAACTGACGCCATGCTTTTTCCTTTACCTCCGTTTTCGACTATATAACATTTCCCATTGCCACACTACTACATGCTTCAATCATACTATTTGAAAGGTGCCGGAACAAGCAAAATATCAATCGAAAATTAGAATTTTAATTTTCGGGTTTTATTTCTGTCAAACTTTTGCTGCCACATGATCTGCATTATGCTAGAATGTATGGAGAACACAGAATTGAGAGGTCAGCTATGGACGTAACAATACGGAAAATACACAAACAGGAATATCCGTTACTGGATACTTTTTTATATGAAGCAATCTTTGTTCCAGAGGGTGTCGAACCTCCACCCAAAACCATTATCACGTCCCCAGAATTACAGCTTTATGTGGAGCATTTCGGGGAATCAGAAGATGATCACGGGTTAGTGGCAGAAGTCGACGATAACATTGTCGGCGCTGTTTGGGTTCGTATCATGAACGATTACGGACATATAGATGATGAAACGCCCTCTTTGGCAATCTCCCTTTATAAAGAATATCGGGGCTTTGGAATTGGCACCGCCATGATGAAAGAAATTCTTGCTCTACTGAAGGCCCAAGAATATAAGCAGGTTTCCCTTTCCGTTCAAAAAGCCAATTATGCGGCAAAGCTGTACCAAAAGGTTGGTTTTGAGATTGTAAGGGAAAATGAAGAAGAATACATCATGGTGAACTGCCTATAACAAATTTATAAATAAATTGGAGAAAGGATATTCCGTCTATGAGAATCCGGCCCTATATTCCAGACAAAGATTTTGAATATGTATCAAAATGGATTGATAACGAAAGAACCCACGCCTTTTGGTGCGCAAACCGCTTGCCATATCCAATTACGCAACAATTTTTCCATGATTTTTTAGAGAAAAATGCAATAGACTGGACGGATAGTGCTTATGTAGCAACCGAAAACAGCGGACAGTTAATAGGCTTTTTCTGCTATTCGATCAATACAGAGGACAATATTGGCTTCCTTAAATTCGTAATCGTTGATAAAACAAAACGCGGAAAAGGTTTCGGAAAAGAAATGCTGAATCTGGCTCTGCAATATGCCTTCCAGATAACCGGCGCAAAAGCGGTTCAGCTGAATGTTTTCAATGAAAACTCATTAGCGAAGCAATGTTATGAAAAAGTCGGCTTTGTTGCAAGAAATATGGATAAAAATGTGTTTCCCTTTAAAGACGAATTGTGGAGCAGATGTAACATGATAATTTCCAAACAATCATTCTAATTCTCTCTTTCGTAGCCAAGCAGGTATCGCCTACACCCAACAGCCTTCCCGTGTATTCCATTGGAAGATAAGTCTAATCACCCAAAAAATTCTTAATCTCTTCGCTAATTCTCTCATACTCAGTAAGCGTTCCGTATTTTATTGCATCGCTTTCTGCCAATCCTGGAATTACTCTGGTAATTCCTAAATCAGCTGCATATTGTCCGAGTTTCATCAATGGTATACTTATTCTCATATTCTCGTAATATTCTGGCACAGCCATATCTAAACCTACGATTGCTTCAATTTCATCCGGATACTTCTGTGCCCAATACAAAGTTTCAATTCCGGACATAGAATGTGGGCATAAAACATATGGGCCTTCAATTCCTGCTTTATTCAAGGCTAATCTCTAATCATCACTCAACAACGAATATAAGGATTTAAAATCCAGAATAGGAGAACATGTTCCACCCCCTGATAAAAACACCAGTGTTCTTGAACCGCTCCCTTCCACATATATGCTCATATTATTTCCATTTATATCTATAAGCTGTCCTAATGGCTCTCTCAGTTTTTTCTCTGCCTTAAGGCTATATCTATGATAAACAAAGCAAATCAACAATAAAATGGCAATAATTGCTACTATCCATAATAATAGAAATTGAAAAGAAAAAGCGCATGAAGATTATAATACAAAAATAAGCCATCTGCTCCTTATATCTTTTTCTGTCCATTATGATATAATTTTTTATTGACTTGAAGTGCGCTTCATAGTTTATGATGAAACGGAAAGGCGGATTTATATGTATTCAGCAAAGGAAGCAGCCAAAATAACCGGGTTATCAACAGCAACTTTAAGATATTATGAAAAAGAAAAATTATTGCCCCAAATAGCCAGAAACCGCCAAAAATACAGGCAATATACAGACGAGGACATTGAATGGATAAAAATGATACAGTGTATGCGTATGGCGAATATCCCCATTCATTCCATTAAAGATTATGTTTCACTATTAATACAGGGTGGAGAAACCCTTGAACAGCGTTTTGTTATGGTGCAAAATCACATGGAGGATATTAAAAAACAAATGACTTATCTGCAAAATGCATTTGACCTGACACAAAAAAAGTTATCATTCTACGAAAAACTTTTAGCAAATTCTTCCTATAAAGAAATGTCATACATCGAAGAATGGAAGTTGTTTAATCATGGAGAAAATTAAAGAGGAAAAACGGGAGGAAATAAGAAATGCCCTATATCACAGTAGAAAGCGGCGTTTTATCAGATATGCAAAAAGAAGAACTGATAAAGCAGTTAACAGAAATATCTTCTGAAATCATGAAAATACCAAAAGAATTTTTTGTGACAACTATCAAGAAACTGCCGGACAAAAGCTTTGGCATTGGCGGGAAAACCATTGATATGGTAAAAGCTGAATATATACAGACCCATAGTAAGCAAATGTAGGTTATTTCAAGCACAGTCGGAGAAAAGAAATGGAAACTGTTTTAATCACAGGAATATGCCGCAGTTTATTCGGCAGCAAAAGCATATATCATGTCTTTTTCAAATGCCCTTTATGGCGAATCTATGCAGGTTGCCCCTGTTAGCGTCCTGTCATTTCATTAGCTGACTTGAAATTTTAAATTCC
>DKUR01000011.1:0-92960 GCA_002490775.1 Lachnospiraceae bacterium UBA7199
CGACATAACCCGGCTTATCGTCCTGCTTGGTTTTAATTATATAGTAATTTCATGCTCATTATTTTGGAGAAAGTGAAAATGTTTTTATATCATTATTATGATGCCTCTATGAAACCATTTCAAAATTTATCAGATATTCCTATTGAAGATGCAAGAAAAATTTTAATGGATATTGCTTTAAAAAAGCCAAATACACAGTGTGCTAAAAGAGCAGACGAATATATGGAGTTAAGGCATCATTATGAAAATATTTTAAGATGTGAATTTATAAAAAAGGGAGGCAATGTTCAAAGAGACGTACCACATTACATGGTAGTTGAACATAGTAAGTGGCTGGCTTCCTGGTATGAAAACAGTGCATTTGTTAAAATTAATATAGAAGAATTTGATAAAAGTACCATCTCCTTCACATATGGGGACTCTCACCCTACATTCAGCCCAAAAGTAAATGATGATAAAGAATACCGAAGAAAACTTTATACATATGAAGAAATCTTAGGAATAATCGAGAAGTATGGTTATCCACAAGACTGGAATAATGATGGAAAATATGGACCTGAAAGATATATAGAGGCTCACATTTGGAGTGATGATGTGATAAAAAAATATTGAAATATAAACTATTTTGTGATAAGATATGAACAAAGCATACGATTTCTTTAAGTGAAAGCTTATCTTGCAGCGATGCTGCATCTGGCAGAATATCTGTTCTCAAGTTTTTGAAATCCTGCTTTTATAAATCCAATAAATATACTTGCAGGAAATTTAGAATGAGACAGTGTTCATTGAAAATTGTCTTTATTTAAGATAATTTCTGCGCAAAAGGAGGAAATTGTATGGAAGATAATGTAAGAGAAATTTTTGGAATCAAAAATTCACATGATTCTTTGGTGACATTGGAGGATTTGAATTTAGTAGATAAATTTCTTTTTGATGAAGTTATGGAAGATAAAGAGGTTTATCAAATGTTTGTAAGCATTATTCTTGAAAATGAGATAGAACTTTTAGAACGCCCGGAAACAGAGAAAGAACTGCGGATATCACCGCTGCTAAGGCAGGTCAGGCTTGATGTAATCAGTATGGATAAAGAAAATAATTTATACTATACAGAAATGCAAAAGAAAAATACAGGAAATTTAATCAGGCGGAGCCGATATTATCAGGCCCAATTGGATGTATCACTTTTAGAGCCTGGAAGCACAGACTTTAATTTGCTTAATGATAGTTGTTTTATATTGATTGCCCCTTTTGATCTTTTTGGAAAAGGACTTTTTAGATATACTTTTGAGGGAACGTGCAGGGAATGTCCAGAACTTAAACTTGGGGATGGAGCAATTAGGGTATTCATTAATCTAAAAGGGAAAAATCGGGAGGATTTTTCACAGGAATTTCTGGAATTTATGCAGTATATTATGAAGACAACAAATCAGGTGGCAGAGAATTCCATAAGCAGAAGAATAAAGAAGATTCACGAGAAAATAAAGAAAATCAGAAGTTCTGAGAAGATAGGAGTGAAGTTTATGCAGCGTTGGGAAGAACTGGTATACGCAAGGCAGGATGGGGTGGCTGAAGGATTAGAATTGGGAAAAGAACAGGGAATGGAGCAAGGAATAAGACATGGCATAGAGATATTGCTGTCAACATGCAGTGATCTTGGGATTTCCCGTGAAACAGCGTATGCGAAATTAAAGGAAAAACTTCAGCTTACAGACGCGAAAACAGAGGAATATATGAAATTGTTTTGGAAAAATGACAGTATTATAAAGTCGTGACAGGTTTTGGATTTTGGAGACAGATAAAATAAATGCAAATAGAAACAAAGAAACAGATTTTTCTGATAATTATTGTCCTTTTGCTGGGAGGTATGACTGCCTGCAGCGGAAGAACATCTGAATCAGTCAAAGAGCCAGCGGAGAAAGAAATAGTTGTGGAAGAAATCGCTGGAGAAGGAATTGTATCACTTCCGCCCCTGATTCAGGCGACTACTTTGGAGGGTGATTACAGGGCAATGGCCCACCTTGGGCTGGCGGTTACTTCTTATGCAGAGCAGGGGGATTTTAGGCAGGCATATGAGAACATATTATGCAGTTGTGTCCGGATTCAGGTGGGAGAGCATTATGGCAGCGGCAGTATTTACAGGATGTTGGAGGATGAAATAATGATTGTGACCAACAGGCACCTGCTGCAGTATTGGAGTAAGGACTGTTTTGTGACTTTTTTTAATGGAGCAGTTATGGAAGGAACCTTGATGGGGGTGTCGGATGAGGCGGATTTAGGATTTGTCAGCATTCAGACATCAGCTTTTACTTACCAGGAACTTCTTGCGTTTAGAAATGTGCGGGTACCGGTTAAAGTTCTTTTAGATTCTGATCATGAAGAGAAGACGGAGAATATTTCAGGAGGAGATAAAATATTTTTTGTAGATATCGCATCAGATTGGAGAAATCCTGTTTGTATAGAAGGAGAAGTAATTGCACCTGTGATGTTTATAGAAGACTTCCAGACGGAAATGCTTTATGGAAGAGGGAATGCAGTTCCGGGAATGAGTGGAAGCGGTGTTTTTGACAGATATGGAAATTATATTGGAATGATAACCGGCGGAACTTTGCAGGGAGAGATTGCAGCAGTTCCGGTAGAATTGATCGAAAGGGAATGTGAAAAAATAGTTTTAAATGAATAAAAAACCAGCTCACATGACGGTATGAGCTGGTTTAAAATATCTAATCTATATCATATAAAAATTAAGCCATCTTGTTTACAGCCTGAGCTAAACGAGATACTTTTCTGGATGCTGTATTCTTATGATAAACACCCTTACTGGCAGCCTTATCGATAGTAGCTGTAGCAGCAACTAAAGCCTGAGCAGCAGCGGTCTTGTCATTTGCTTCAATAGCAGCAAGAACTTTCTTTACAGAAGTCTTAACACCAGACTTGATAGCTTTATTTCTTTCAGCTTTGGTTCTGTTTACTAAAATTCTCTTTTTTGCAGATTTAATATTAGCCACGATGTACACCTCCTATTATAATCATCAGTTTCCATGATGTTTCATTAAAGCCGGAGACACGGACGTTTTAATGTAAACACACGCATATTATTTTAAAGATAAAAATGATATCTGTCAATACATAATTGGAGAATTTTTGGAAAATACTGAAATAAAAGTTGTTGTTCACAGGTCAATTTGAAATGGAATGTGGATAGAGTACAAAATGATTGTGAATGATACCAGGCAAAAGTCGCAGTTTCAGGAAGGGTAGATTATGAGCGGGTTTAAGGTGAGGACGGATTTGGCGCTTGAGATGCGGGAGAGCATGGAGGAAAGCGCTGGGGAGTGCCGGGGAGTTTCTGTAGAAGAGGACTATAGAGAAGAAAGTGAAATTAAGATTACGAAAGTGATCATAGAGACGATGAATGGAGCTAAGGCAATGGGGAAACCAATGGGAAATTATATAACCTTAGAGGCGCCTGCTATGACGCAGCCCGATGAAAATTATCATCAGGAGATATCGGAAGAACTGGCAAAACAGCTAAAAGAAATCATTCCGGGAATCGAACAGGAAATTTCCATTATGGTGGTGGGATTGGGGAACCGGGATGTTACGGCAGATGCTTTAGGACCTAATGTGGTGGATAATCTTGTTATTACCAGACATATGGTAAAGGAATATGGTAAAGTGGCTTTTAATAAAAAGCAGGTTCATATGGTCAGTGGGCTGATTCCCGGTGTGATGGCAAAAACCGGGATGGAATCTCAGGAGATTATCAAAGGCGTAGTTGAAAAGACAAAGCCTGATGTTGTGATTGTGGTGGATGCATTGGCGGCAAGGTCTACAAGACGGTTAAACCGCACGATTCAGATCAGCAATACGGGTATTCATCCTGGTTCCGGTGTGGGAAACCACAGAAATGCAATTACCCAGGAAACCCTTGGGGTTCCGGTGATTGCAATCGGTGTTCCTACGGTAGTGGATGCGGCTACTATCGTAAGTGATGCCTTTGAAAAGTTAATGCGCCAGACGGGAGAAGAACCAATTGACATACAGGACGAGCTGCTTTCCGGCTTGGGGGAGCTTTATAATATGTATGTGACAGGAAAGGATGTGGATTTTGAGATCAAGCAGATCAGTCATATTATCTGTAATGCGTTAAATAGTGCTTTTGAAAATTTTTAAGCCTAGAATGAATGTCCAAATGCAGGCATATAATTCCATAGCGGGGTGTATGATTTGGTTTGGAAAAAGTTTAAATTTATTATAAAAAAACGTATTATACTTGGGCTGCTGACAGCCTGTGCCATATGCAGCGTAATAAGCTTCATACAAAAAAAAGGCCGGGAAGATGGCGCACTTTCCGGCTGGAAGCTGGCGGTGGGCAGTTTTTTCAGTCATCAAATGGAAAGACAATTTTTCCAGATTCCAAGATATTTAGAAGAAGGGGAAGAACTTTCTTTGACAAAGACAGAAGGTTTTCTGGGAGAACAACTCCTTTTAATGAAGTATCTTTTCATGGAGGAAGAACCCAGGGAAAATGAAGATCCAATGACCGCAGAATTGATCAGACGGAATGAAGGTACAGACGAGGACTTTAAAAATATAGATGAAGAGTCACTGGATTACAACGAAAATGCGCTTCATATTGAAAACAGCGTGCTTCAGGAGATGGAGCGGGAAAATAGTATACATAATGTCGAACAGGAAAATACTTCCTCCATCAGTAATGAAAATGCAGATGTGGCGGATTCTGTCGCACCAATAGAATTTCAAATACCGGAATATCCGGCATATTCTTATGACTGGTCGGAAGACTGGAATTATGAAACGCTGATATCCAATTTTTATGCTGTGGATAAATCCACATATCTGAAGGAAGAATATGTAAGTTTGAAGCAGCTTTTGGAACCGGATTTATCAGTAGATAAAAACGCGCAGGGACCGCAGATTTTAATTTATCATACCCATTCCCATGAAGGATTTGTTGATTCTGTGCCGGGAGATCCTTCCACAACAATTGTGGGGGCAGGAGATAAGCTTGCTTCTTTGTTGGAGGAAGAATACGGTTTTAAGGTACTTCATGATACAGGAATTTATGATGAGGAGCGGGATGATGCCTACAACCAGTCTCTGCCGGCAATTGAAAAGATTCTTGCAGAAAATCCGACCATTGAAGTAGTGATCGACTTGCACCGGGATGCGGTAAGTAATGACAGAAGGCTGGTAATTGACCTGCAGGGACGTCCTACAGCACGATTTATGTTTTTCAATGGATTAAGTTATAGCAGAAAAAATGGTGAAATTGAATATCTGGAGAATCCTTATATTCAGGATAATCTGGCATTTTCTTTTCAGGCCCAGGTGGCTGCAAACGAGTTATATCCGGGAATTGCGCGAAAGATTTATTTAAAAGCATACAGATTTAATATGCATTTAATGCCGAAAAGCATGCTGATTGAATTAGGGGCCCAGAACAATACGGTGGAAGAAATCATGAACGCCTGTGATCCACTGGCCCATATCCTTGCCATTGTGTTGGAATAAATAATGTGATAAAATACCAATGAATAATGCGCAGGAGGTATTTATGGCACAGATAGACCAAAGTAAAATCAGAAATTTTTGTATTGTGGCACATATTGATCATGGTAAGTCCACATTGGCAGATAGAATCATTGAAATGACAGGACTTTTGACAAGCAGGGAAATGCAGGCACAGGTGCTTGATAATATGGAGCTGGAGCGGGAAAGAGGCATTACCATTAAAGCCCAGGCAGTCCGCACCATTTATAAGGCAAAAGACGGGGAAGAATATATTTTTAATCTGATCGATACCCCTGGTCATGTGGATTTTAACTATGAGGTAAGTAGAAGCCTTGCCGCCTGCGATGGGGCAATTTTAGTTGTTGATGCAGCTCAGGGAATAGAAGCCCAGACACTTGCAAATGTGTATCTTGCACTGGATCACAACCTGGAAGTGTTTCCGGTGATCAATAAAATTGACCTTCCCAGTGCAGAGCCGGACCGGGTGAAAAACGAAATTGAAGATGTGATTGGAATAGAGGCACAGGACGCTCCTCTTATATCGGCAAAGAATGGTATCGGAATAGACGATGTCCTTGAGGCGGTGGTGAAGAAAGTTCCGGCCCCTGGGGGAAATCCGGAGAATCCCCTGCAGGCGCTTATTTTTGACTCTATTTATGATTCCTATAAAGGGGTTATCATATTCTGCCGCATCATGGAAGGCAGGGTGGCGAAAGGAACCAGTATCCGCATGATGGCTACAGGGGCAACTGCTGAAGTGGTTGAGGTGGGATATTTTGGAGCAGGCCAGTTTATTGCCTGTGAGGAGCTTTGTGCCGGAATGGTAGGTTATATCACAGCTTCCATTAAAAATGTAAAGGATACGACAGTGGGAGATACAGTGACGGATGCAGATAATCCATGTGCAGAACCCTTACCGGGATATAAAAAGGTAAATTCTATGGTTTATTGCGGTGTGTACCCGGCAGATGGAGCAAAGTATCCAGACTTGAGGGATGCACTTGAAAAGCTCCAGTTAAATGATGCTTCTCTTCGCTATGAGCCGGAAACCTCTATTGCATTAGGGTTTGGATTCAGATGCGGCTTTTTGGGGCTGCTGCATCTGGAAATTATACAGGAGCGCTTGGAAAGGGAATATAATCTGGATCTGGTGACAACAGCGCCAGGAGTTATTTATAAGGTTCATACCACAAAGGGAGAAGTGATAGAATTGACCAATCCCTCTAATCTTCCAGATCCTTCTGAAATAGAATATATGGAAGAGCCAGTGGTTTCGGCGGAAATCATGGTGACCACAGAGTTTATCGGTTCGATTATGGAGCTTTGTCAGGAGAGGAGAGGCAGATATCTGGGAATGGAGTACATGGAAGAAACCAGAGCGCTGCTTAAGTATGAACTTCCTTTAAATGAGATCATCTATGATTTTTTTGATGCATTAAAATCCCGTTCCAGAGGCTATGCGTCCTTTGATTATGAGCTGAAGGGGTACGAACAGTCGGAGCTGGTAAAACTGGATATTTTAATTAATAAGGAAGAGGTAGATGCCCTTTCTTTCATTGTTCACAAGGACAGTGCCTATGAAAGAGGCAGAAAAATGTGCGAAAAGTTAAAGGATGAGATTCCCAGGCACCTGTTTGAAATTCCAATCCAGGCAGCTATTGGTGGTAAGATTATTGCCAGAGAAACGGTAAAGGCTATGCGTAAGGACGTGCTTGCCAAGTGTTATGGCGGGGATATTACCCGTAAAAAGAAACTTTTGGAAAAGCAGAAGGAAGGAAAGAAGCGCATGCGCCAGATCGGCAGCGTAGAGATTCCTCAAAAAGCATTTATGAGTGTTTTGAAGCTGGATGATAAATAAGAAAGCATGGGATAAAATGAAAAAACTCAGTATTTATATTCATATTCCCTTTTGTGTGCGTAAGTGCCTGTATTGTGACTTCCTTTCTGCACCAGCAGATCAGGAAATGATGAGACGGTACGTGAATGCACTTTGTAGAGAAATTATCAGGAAAAGCAGCAGCTATAAGGAATATATAATAACAACTGTTTTTATTGGAGGAGGAACGCCTTCCATCCTTCCTGGAGAGTGGATCGAAAAAATAGTAAGGGTGGTGCGTGAAAATTATCAGATGGAGACAGGCTGCGAGATTTCGTTAGAAGCCAATCCCGGAACAATTACTTCCGATAAACTAGAGCATTGGTGCAGGGCTGGTGTTAACAGGCTGAGTATAGGACTTCAGTCTGCCAAGAATAATGAACTGGAAGCATTAGGCAGAATTCACAGCTTTGAAGATTTCCTTTGCACATATGAATTGATTATTAAATATAGATTTAATAATATAAATGTAGATTTGATGTCAGCAATCCCAATGCAGACGCTGGCAAGCTGGCAGGAGACACTAAAAGCGGTGTGCAGTTTAAATCCGCTGCCTGTGCATATTTCTGCCTATAGCCTTATTGTGGAGGAAAATACGCCTTTTTATGAAAATCCTCCCAAACTTCCAGAGGAAGATGAAGAAAGAAATATGTATAAAATAACGAATGATATTCTTTCTGATCTGGGATACATACAATATGAAATATCCAATTATGCAAAGTCAGGATATGAGTGCAGGCATAATCAGGTTTACTGGCGTAGAGGGAATTATTTAGGTTTTGGCCTTGGTGCGGCATCAATGGTTGAAAATGTAAGGTACAGCAACATCAGAAAGCTGGGCAGTTACATTAACTTGTGTGAAAGCGATCTGGAAACAATGGAAAAATCAAGCCTTAATCATTTATCAAAAAAAGAGCAGATGGAAGAATTTATGTTTTTAGGCTTACGTATGGTAAAAGGGGTTTGTGAAGAAGAATTTTATAAAGTTTTTGGAACAGCGATAGAAGAGACTTATCAGGGAATTGTGGAGGATTTTTGCAGGAAAGGCCTTTTAAAAAAAGAATTTTGTGAGGAAACCGGAGAACACCGGATCATGCTTACCAGATATGGAATTGACGTAAGTAATTATGTGATGGCGGAATTTTTGTTGTCATAGGGATGGGATGAAACAGGTGTTTTTTGTAAATATGGTTACACTTTGTAGAAGAATGACAGAAGTATTTTGTTGCTATTTTTCATGTGAATTTGTATAATATTTATAGAATTAGTTATTGGAAAGGCACTACAGGGGCAAAGAAGTCATAGAATATTAAAAATGACTTTGGGGGCGCCCTTTGAAAACCTTTCAAAAACCTTTGTCAGCATCGGAAGAGGCCCATTATATACAGGTGATGCAGAAAGGAAACAGCGATGAAGCCGCACAGGCCAGAGATATATTGATTGAACGGAACCTGCGTCTGGTAGCCCACATTGCCAAAAAATATCAAAATGTTGATGAGGATATGGAGGATCTGATTTCCATCGGGACGATAGGGCTGATTAAGGCAATATCTTCTTTTGATGCAGGAAAAGGAAAACTCAGTACTTATGCTTCCAGATGCATTGATAATGAATTATTGATGCTGCTTCGTGCGAAAAAAAAGACCAGAGGAGAGGTTTCTTTATTTGAGCCTATCGGAACAGATAAAGAAGGGAATGAAATCAATCTTTTGGATATCATGGAACATGAGCAGGAAGATATAACGGAACAGATGGAATTATATGAAAATACCAGAAAGCTGGCTAGGCTTTTGAGTGAAGTGCTAAATGACAGGGAGCGGGAAATTATTTTTTTGCGTTACGGACTTATTACAGGGAAGGAAGTGACGCAAAGAGAGATAGGTGAGGCACTGAATATATCCAGAAGTTATGTATCAAGAATAGAAAAAAAAGCTTTATTAAAATTAAAAGAAGGCTTTTTAAATTAACGGGGGAATAAAAAATGCAATTTAAAAGAACAGAAGAACTTAAAACGGGAATGAGGCTGGCGCGTCCCATCTATAACAAAAACGGAGTTTTGCTGTATGAAAGGGACTCGAAGCTCACAACCCAGGGAATCGTAAGTATTAAAAATTTCGGGCTTATCGGTATTTATATTTTGGAGCCGGCGGAGCCAGCACCGCCGATGACTCCGGAAGATATAGAATTTGAGAGATTCCAGACCATGAATGTTTTTGCAATTATGGATGAGCTAAAACGCATTATGGAAACTGGAAAAAGTGGAAAATTTCAGATTATTATTTCCAATATAATCAAGAGCTATGGTCATTTGGAGAAAAAAATTAATTTTGTCCAGAATTTAAGAAGTCAGGATGATTACCAATATAAGCATGCATTAAATGTTGCGATTCTCTGTGCAATGATCAGTAATCAGCTAAACCTTAAGGTGGAGGATCGTCTCGATGTGGTGTCTGCTGCTCTGCTGCATGAATTGTATAATTATGAATTGGTGGACAGGGTATGTTCGGCCAATCCCAATGTGCGGCGTTTTATTCAGCAGGCAGACAAGATCGCAGAGGGAATGGAAAGCGGAAAGCTGGATACCTCCATTAAGATTCTGGAAGGTGGAAGAATTCTTGCGGCTGCCCAGGTATTTGATGATATGACAGCCATGAGTCTTGACAAGACGCCTGAGTCGGAGATTGCGGCTGCCAGATATTTGATGGACAATAAAGAATTTTATTCAGAAAAAGTGGTCAGGGCATTAATGGATTCCATTAATATTTTATCTCCTGGCGTCTGCGTGGAACTCAGCACAGGCGAAAAGGCGCTGGTGCTGGTGGAAAATATCACGGATATTTTCCGGCCGATGGTGCTTGGATTTTCTGATAACGCAATTATAGACCTTGGAAATAAGTATACATATGAAGATGTTAAGATCGTAGATGTTATGAAAACCATGGACAATCGGCATATTATGGATACAGAAACGCTGCGGCAATATGGTTTTGATCCAAATGGAAATAAAAATGTTATTATATAATTAAAATTTATAAAATTTTAATTGATTTTCAGGTCAATTTTTACTAAAGTAGACATATCTGGTAAAGATATGTCTATTTTGCGTCAGGGAAAAGGACAAAGCCTGTTTCCGGCATATTCTTAAAGACGTCTTGCATATTCTTATATTTCGCAGTAAATCCAGTTTTAAGTAAAAATCGCAGCATTAAATTTTATGCTGGAATATTAGGAAGGAGAAACAATTGTTCAGTAGAATTTTATCCGGCGCTGTTTTTGGCATTGAAAGCCATCTGGTTCATGTGGAGGTGGATTTGTCTGCTGGTCTGCCCTGCTTTATTATGATAGGCAGTCTGGAGGGAAAGGTAAAGGAATCAGGGGAGCGGGTTCGGGTTGCCCTTAAAAATACCGGGATATCCATACCTCCCATGCATATTTCCGTTAATTTTTCTCCGGCAGATTTGAAAAAAGAAGGGACAGGATTTGATCTTCCTGTTTCCATTGGGGTGTTGACTGCAATGGAAAGGCTTCCGGCAGGATGCACTGAGGGGATGCTGATTTTAGGTGAATTGGGATTGAACGGAGAAGTAAAGCCGGTACAAGGGGTGCTGCCCATTATGATAAGTGCGGTAAAGGCCGGGATAACCAAGTGCCTTGTGGCAAAAGAAAACGTTAAGGAAGCTGCTGCCGCTGTGGGAATGCATGCAGTCGGCATAGAGGACCTTAAGCAGGCAATTAGGTACTTAAGGCTGCCTGATAAGGAGCGCAGCCAAATGATAGCGCCAGAAGTAACAGATATGGAAGAAGCTTTTTTGGTGGAGGATGGGAAAGCAGCACAGGAGGAATTTGATTTTTCCCAGATCATAGGACAGGACAGTGTGAAGAGGGCAGCGCTGATTGCAGCAGCAGGATTCCATCATATGTTGATCATGGGCCCTCCGGGTTCCGGAAAAACCATGATTGCAAAGAGGCTTTCTACGATTCTTCCGCCTTTATCCAGAGAAGAAAGCTTCGAGGTTTCGTCCATTTACAGTATAGCAGGCTTGCTTCCAGAGGGTGGAAAACTTCTTCGGGAACGTCCTTTTTTAAGCCCCCACCATAGTATTTCTCCTACAGCACTTTCAGGGGGAGGACGTCAGCCCAGGCCTGGTATTATCAGTCTGGCCCACAGGGGAGTGTTATTTTTAGATGAACTGCCAGAATTTAAGCGGCAGACGCTGGACCTTCTGCGTCAGCCTTTAGAGGATAAAAAAATACAGATTGCGCGAAGCAGCGGCAGTGCTGCCTATCCGGCAGACTTTATGCTGGTAGGTGCAATGAATCCCTGTCCCTGCGGTTATTATCCGGACTTAAATAAATGCCGCTGTACACCCAGCCAAGTGCATAATTATTTAAGCCATATATCAGGCCCGATATTAGATCGTATTGATTTGTGTATCGAAGCACCCCCGGCAGCCCTTGATTGTCTATATGGAAAAAGTGATGAATATGTTCAAAAAAAAGTGGATAGTAAAACCTTAAGAGAAAAGGTTTTAATTGCAAGGAAACAGCAGGAAGACAGATATAAGGGGACAAATATCCGTTTTAATTCAGAACTAAGGGCTGGTGATCTGGAAAAATATTGTCATTTGGGAAAAAAAGAGGCTGAAATGTTGGAAAGTTTATATGCTTCCCTTGATTTAAGCGTGAGAGCCTGCAATAAATTGGTAGTAGTAGCAAGAACCATAGCAGATTTAGAGGAAAGCGGGGAGATCCTTACAAAACATCTTGCAGAGGCTGCATGCTATCGGGCAGCAGATAAATTGGGGAGGTAAGAAGATGCGGGAAGAAAAACCCTATCAATACTGGCTTCATAATGTTCCAGGAGCTGGAAATAGAACTATAGAAAAAATAATAGAGGAATTTGGAAGTGCAAAGCAGGCTTATCTTGCAGGTGCGGATGCACTGCGGCCGTTGATCAGAGGAAAGGGAAAAGAAAAAATAGATAGTTTTATAAAAAGCTGGGATATTGAAAGGAAATATGAGGAGTTAAAGCAAAAAAAGATATTTTTTATTTCACGGGAAGATGCCTGTTATCCTTTTAGATTAAAAAAACTTGAGAATCCTCCTTATGCATTATATTGTTTTGGCAGTCTGCCGAAAGAGCAGATACCTTCAGCGGCTGTAATAGGTGCAAGAGAATGCTCAGAATATGGAAATTATATGGCCAGAGCTTTTGCTGGGAAGCTTGCCAAGGCAGGCGTGGCGGTGATAAGCGGTATGGCCAGGGGAATTGATGGAATTGCCCAGCAGGCAGCGCTTGAAGCAGGTGGAAAAACTTATGCGGTTTTGGGAAGCGGTGTGGATATATGCTATCCAAGATCAAATAAGAAGCTTTATCAGGAAATACTTGAAACAGGTGGAGGGATACTGTCTATTTTTCCACCGGGAACGCAGCCTGTCAAAGGGCAATTTCCAGAACGAAACCGGATCGTTGCGGGGTTGTCTGATTTGATTCTTGTAGTGGAAGCCAGGCTAAAGAGTGGTACATGGATCACTGTTGATATGGCATTGGAGCAGGGAAAGAACGTTTATGCAGTGCCAGGAAGACTTACGGACAGGTTAAGCGACGGATGCAATTTTCTTATCCGCCAGGGAGCGGAAATTGCACTTACCCCTGAGGATATTCTGGCGGAATTTGCTCTTCTCCAAAATCGAAAGGGCATGGAAAGCAAAAGTATAAAAAGCAAGAACAGGGAAAGCGGGGATAGGGTACAAATGCAGATTTTGGGGCTTTTGGATGCATATCCGAAATCTGTGGACGAGATTTTTGCGGCGATAAGGAAAAAGGGGACCGACATGGAACTTTCAGAACTTTTTGAGCGTTTGATACATCTGTGCATAGAGAAAAAAGCAAAACAGACAGGAGGCAGTTACTTTTCGAAAATTTGTGACAGTGGTACAATGGAATAGACAGAACAATCATTATTTGAAAAGGAGTTATCTATGAACACATTTTATTATGAAGTGGTGAGCATTGATGGAGATTATGCAAACTTAAAACGGACAGATGTGGAAAGCGAAGAGTTAAAGCTGGTGGCAAGGGCGTTACTGCCGGCAGAAATCACAGAGGGAACAAAGCTGAAATATGAATTAATGCAATATGAAATTCTTCCATAATAGGAAAGGGTTTTATGAAAAGGCTGGTGGAGGATGAAAAAAGCAGGTTTTCTGCTGACAAACGGATTTGTTTTTACGTGGGTGGTTTTAGAGGAAGGATGGAAATGGGAGAGTCTTTTCATATGTTTATGTGCAGTCCTGCTTTTCATAATAGGAATTGTTGATGAGACAACTTTTGAAATTCCTTTAAAATATAATCTTGCGATAGGGAGCCTGGGAGTGGTGCATCTGATTATAAATTTTTCCAATTGGAAGGATTATATAATAGGCATGTGTGCTGTAAGCGGCTTCCTTTTGCTGCTATATTATTTTACAAAAGGAGAAGGGATCGGAGGCGGTGATGTCAAGCTGATGGCGGCGGCCGGTCTTCTTTTGGGCTGGCGGAAAATCCTGCTGGCTTTTTTTCTTGGAACGGTATTTGGCGCGGCAGTTCACCCTGTCCGGATGAAATTATGGGGAAAAAGAAAAATCATGGCATTGGGACCTTATCTGGCATTAGGGATTTTTATTTCTATGTTATATGGTGAAAAGCTTATTGCCTGGTACTTGAAAATTGAACCATGATAAAAGGCATGATACGAGAAGAGCAATATATATAAAAAGGTAGTATATATATCTATTTTCCCTGAATATTATACAATGATATTTGTGCAAATTTTCCCGAAATAGTTGACATAATTTATTGAGAAATATAAAATTATATAGAAAAGGCATGGGAATAAAAATGATTGTTACGGATAAAAGTGAAATGAGCCCTTCTGAGATAGGGTGCTATCCTGATTTGGATGCACTTTGGAGCACATTTCCCAGAAATACCAGGCTTCACATGGAGAGAGTTGGAAAATATGCAAATGCAATGTATCAGTATATGGCGGATGCAGACATAGAAAATATAAATGACAGTTTGGGAGATGAATTCCGGGCGGTAGGCCGGCGGATCTTTATGCTTCATGACATAGGCAGGCATTATATTCCATTTGCTTTGCTGAATAAAGTGGAGGATCTGACCAAAGACGAATTACAATTGATCAAGGATCACACGGTAAATGCAAGGCGTGCAATAAAAAGTATTTATGTACAGCCATTTTCAGATGAAATAATGGAAATATGGGAGGAAGTTGCGGTATTTCATCATGAAAGATTTGATGGAAAAGGGTATCCAAGTCAGCTTTCGGGTACAGAAATTCCTCTTGCAGCAAGGATTTGCGCAATAGCAGATACTTATGATGGAATTACAAGCTGGAAGCCCTATAAAAAGAAACAGACTACAAGAGAAGAAGCACTTAAGATCATCGAAGAGGAATCCGGAGGGCAGTTTCAGCCTGAACTGGTAGAAGTCTTTAAAAAATGTATTGTAAGGGTGTAAGCAGCCCTTTCCTTCACAGTAAAGTATGTGGGGGATTTTACATATAGTCTTTATAAAAAACAAAAGGTGCTATTGGTCAAATGAGCGGTCGAAAACGTTACCAAAACAACAAACTAAATACTAAGAACACAGAGACTTCAAAGAAAAAAGATGAGAAAGTAAAGCGGACGCTGCTCAGCAGATTTGACCTGCTGAACCGTTTTAAACACTGGTACTTAGGCGGAGTCAGTCTTTTTCGAGGTCTTTTCCGTGTACATGCTGCAAAACAGACGATACTCCTTATTATGGGGGCTTTGTCTGTCTGTTTTATTATGGCGGCATTTTATACCAACGCAGGTGAGTTTGTGGTAAAAGTCGACAGGGAAATGGCAAAGGACGGTTTTTACCTGTCGGAGATTCCTAATTTTGATGAGAGGCTGATTACCTTACATGCAGTAGCGAAAGAGGATGCAACCAATATTAGTATTTATAATATAGAAGAAGACGTGATGGATATTGATGGCGTTCATCATGGTGCAGATTATTTTGCTTATACATTTTATGTAAAGAATCTGACGGGAGAGACAAAAGACTATCGCTATACACTTTTTATCAGGCATCAGACGAAAGGAATAGAGGATGCGTCTTGGATTATGCTGTTTCATAACGGGGAGCAGGAGATATTTGCCAAAGAAAGCGCAGGCGGCGGACCGGAAGTTCAATATTCAGACTACGAGTTTCCTTTCCTGGAATATGCCAGAGATCCTAAGGAGCAGCAGACACTTTTAACCGGCGCGCAATTGGATAAGATCCCCCAGGATGCAGTTGACAGGCTGGGGCTTAAAGGTCTTAATGGGGTATATCAGCTAAATACAGTTCCTTTTGCGTCAAGCAGAACCATATGTACGGGGCTGCGGGAGGATTTTGAGCATGAAGGGATGGATAAGTTTACGGTGGTGATTTGGTTAGAAGGAGAAGATCCTGAATGTATTGATAAAATCATTGGAGGCGAACTGGAGCTTGCCATGAGCTTTACATATTAGAGATGAGGGGGGACAGGTCTTATTATGGAAAATAAGAATGAAAAAAAGAAAGAGGGACATTTGAAATCCAAGCTGCTGGTATGTCTTTTGTATGTGGCAGTTTTGTCCACAGCTACCTATGCATGGTTTACACTGAATAATAAGCCCCGGGTATATAACTTGTCACTTACGGCAGGCGGGGCGGCAGATCTTTTAATTGCAGATGATTTAGGAGGAAGTCCCGGGGAATATGGAGATTTTCTTGATTTGAAAACGGCAAGGCAAAGTCCGGCTGCTATGGATGAAATAGAATTGAATCCGGTTACCACTGCTGATATAAAAACCTTTTATGAACCGGTCTATGAAGGGGAAAGCGTAACTAATACAAAAGAAATTACGGATGAAAAGGTATTAAATGAAAGCTATGTATATCAGAAAACCTTTTATTTGAAAGCAGGAAGTTTAAAAACCGGCAGTGGCAGAAAGGTAAGCACAAATGTAAAGTCATATGACATTTTGCTTCTCGGGCCTGAGCAGGGGGAGGAAAATACCGGATGTGTGATCAAACAGGCAGCCGGATCTTCCGCAGAAGGAGGGGCTACAGCAGCTAATTCCATCCGAATAGCATTTATTGTTGAAGGACAGGATATTGTTGTGTATGAACCCAACAGCAGCCAGCACAATGGCGGTGATCATGCAACAAACTCCATTCCCAGTCAGTATGGTGGGTATGTA
This sequence comes from Lachnospiraceae bacterium UBA7199, assembly GCA_002490775.1. Classification (GTDB taxonomy): domain Bacteria; phylum Bacillota; class Clostridia; order Lachnospirales; family Lachnospiraceae; genus Suilimivivens. Next base: position 16,670 of record DKUR01000011.1, read on the forward strand.
ACAATGAAGCAGCCTTCGGCCGGAGCAGCCTTTGAAGGCGGCGAGGGAGGCAATTCTGAAAAGCTTTTTACCATAAAAGAAGATGAAGATGTGCTGGTTACAATGCTTGTATGGATTGAAGGAACAGATGAAGACTGTACCAATTCTATTCAAATGGATGAAATTATAGGGAATATACAGTTTATCTCAAGAGATGCACAGGCAGACGGAAGATAGAGAGGATAAGCAGAATGAACGCGTTTTTTTACTACTTTTACAACTTTATGAGGACGTTTTTCGGACATATCTGGAATGTGCTGGTTGCCATTAAGGATGCAATTATTGGTATATTTGACATCCGCTATTATATGGAGCTGTTTAATACTTATAAAGACGATTTGTCTGTGTTTGGCTGGATTGCAGCAATTATAGTACATATTTTAATGATCACTCTTTTGGCACTGTTTATCTACCTGATCTGGAAAGGTCTTAAAATTGTTTTCCGGTTTAAGGTTCCGGTGGCAGAATATGAGAAAATGAAAGATGAAGTAGTAACCTTAAAGCGTGAGATCATGAAAGCAAATTATCAAAAGGACAAGATTCTTGCAATGAAGATCTCGGAGCTGGGGATGGAACTAAATGCAGATCTTTTAGATACCCCGAAAGACTTGCTTGAAAACGGTGATATTTTGGACGGGGATATTGATGGAAAGAATGCTGATGGGGAGGAAAGCTTGGAGGAAGAAGATGCTGTGGAAATTGTCGAAACAAAAGAAAGACGTTTCCCCAGACTTTCCAGCGTTGATTTGATTTATAAAGATCCTGCTTATCAGCCGCCTGGATATGACAATACCATCACTTTGGAAGAAATATGCATTAATTTCAGAAATTTTGCAGCAAGCAGGCTGGGGCTTTATTACGACCTGGAGGTTATGAAACAGGTATTTGCATCCTTTGGAGCCGCAAAAATGTTGATCCTGCAGGGTATTTCCGGTACCGGTAAAACGTCCCTGCCTTATGCATTTGGGCAGTTTATTCAAAATCCAAGTGTGATCTGTTCGGTACAGCCTTCCTGGAGGGACCGCACAGAGCTTTTTGGCTATTATAATGATTTTACCAAGAAGTATACGGAAACTGATTTTTTAAAAACCCTTTATGAGGCCCATTATTATGAAGATCCCAGGATAGTAATACTAGATGAAATGAACATAGCAAGAGTGGAGTATTATTTTGCCGAGATGCTTTCTATCTTAGAGCTTCCAAGAGAGGAAGAGAGGTTTGTTTCAGTGGTGTCAAACACGGCGGCAAATGATCCAGAGCTTATGAAAGAAGGTAAGATATGGATTCCCAATAATGTCTGGTATGTGGGAACCATTAACAATGATGATTCCACCTTTGCAGTGGCGGATAAGGTTTATGACCGTGCGATTCCCATTGACTTAGATGATCGCGCCGAATATTTTGAGGCACCGGATACACCGCCTATGCGCCTTAGCTATAAGCACATGGAAAAGCTTTATGAGGAAGCAAAGGAAAAATATCCAGTAACAGAAGAAAATTTGATGCTTCTTGATAAACTGGATAAGTATTTGATTGAACATTTCAGACTTACCTTTGGGAATCGTATTATGCGTCAGGTGAAGGATTTTATTCCCTGTTATGTGGCCTGTGGCGGAACAGAAATAGATGGCATAGACTTTATGTTTGCAAAAAAGATTCTGCGTAAATTTGAATCCTTAGGACTTGGTTTTATCCGGGATGAGCTGGATGGTCTTGTAGTTTATTTAGATCATGAATTTGGAAGTGAGAATATGCGCATCAGCAAGGCATATTTGGCGCGGCTTAAGAAAATGAGCACGAGTTAAGCTTGGAGAAGGCAATGGCAAATATAGAAAAAACAGATTATGTCCATGAAACATACCTAAATATGAATAAAGAAGAGATACAGGAGGGCCTTAAGGAGGACAGATTTTATAATTATTTTTATAATCTGCTGGAGACAGGCAGCAATTACTGTAAATTTTCTAATGCCAGGCTGGTAAAAAGCATTGATGAGGAATGGGTGTCGGCAATTGAAGAGGCACTGCCATCCCTTCATTATGTCATTGTAAATCCCCGAAAATTTATTGAGGAGGATCGGGAAGTAGTGAATGTTGCAATGGCACGCAATATTACCACAGAGTCAATCAGGCATCTTTTGCAGCATAGTAACCTGATTGATGAGTATAAGGAGGATGGCACGGTAATCCCAAACCGTATTTTGAATGTTTATAAAGAGGAAAGTATTAACATTTATGAAAACCGTTTTATTTGTACGCTGGTAGCGGAGTTACAGTATTTTGTAAATAAACGCTTCAACATGATTTTTGAGGCGAGTAAAGATGAAGTCGGTACCTTTTTTGAAATGCAGTCGCGTGTAGATAATTATACGGAAGTAATTGATTATAAGCTTTCTGTAAATATTCAGGAAAAGCAGACAGATGTAAACAACGAAACAGAGAATGCTAATATTTTTAACCGGATTATAAAGATTCATCAGCAGATTAATATGCTGGCAGCAACAGAATTTATTGGAATGATGCGCCGCTATCCGGCAGTATCCCATCCAATCGTAAAAACCAATGCAATCGGCAAAAATAAGGATTATAAAGCATGCCATAAGCTGTGGAATTTTATTCATTCTTACAGCAGAGTAGGGTACAAGGTAAATATTGTAAAGCAGGACCCGATTATTTCCAGGCAGTTTGAGAGAGATATTTATAATACAGTGATTCGTGATTATGCCATGCTTCATAATAACATGGAATTTCACAATGAAATCAATGTGGACCGTCCACTCAAGGAAAAGAAAATGGACGTGAAGCAAATCAGGCAGCTTTTAGATGAAATTGTAAGAAATACGGAGCTTAGTGATGCTAACTTAAGGAAGCTTTTGGTAAAAGAGCTGACGGATATTCAAACCAGAAGAAAGGCAGAGCTGGCAGAGCAGGAGCGGATTAACAGGCAAAAGAAGCGGGAAATACAAAAGAATCAGTCAAAATCTTCCGACGAAGGACCGGCTGCAGTGCCCAGGTCTGGAAAGGGAGAAGGAAGCAAGAGTATAGGTGAAAAAACAAAACTTATGCGTCAAAAGCGGCGGGATAAGCTGGCAGAGCGAAGAGCAAAGAAAAAATAATGAAGAAAGTATTATCATTTGCAGGAAATATCATATTTGTGGCATTGGTTTTGTACTTATGCTATTTCATCATTCAGGCGGCGCAAAACCAGTCGCCGGATGTGTTTGGGTATAGAATGCTCCGGGTGATGTCAGATAGTATGGAGCCGGTTTTTGGAAGCGGAGACTGTATTATTGTAAAGGAGGCGGCCTTAGATGAAATTAAGGTCGGCGATATTATTACCTTTTCTTCTTCTGATCCTGCACTCCAGGGCAGCTTTAATACCCACAGGATTGTAGACATTGTAGAAGACCGGACGACGAAGGAAACAATTTTTTATACAAAAGGGGATAATAACAACTGGGCAGATGATTACACCACCTGTTATGAGGATATTGTAGGAAAATATATTTATAAGCTCCCTTTTGGAAAGAAGTTTTCTTCTTTCCTTGAAAAATTGTCCAACCGTAATTACTATTTTATCATTGTGATTATACCGATCCTACTTTGCTTTCTTTCCTGTATCTTACAATTAGCAAGGGATGTAAGGAAAAAATCAAAATGAAAAAATTCAAACAATTCTTTCAGAAAAAAATTATATTAAGTTTAGTCATGTGTATTCTTCTTGCAGTAGTTTTGGTGTCGGCAACCTATAGCTGGTATGCAATGAGCAATTCTTCCAAAGCCTATGGAATTGACCTTGAAACAGGCGGAACCGGACAAATCAAAGTGGCAGTTGAGCCGGGAGGCGAGGATATCATGACTGCAGGTTATCTTACAAAGGTTACGGTAGATGAAAAAGAGTATGCCTATGTTCCGCTGAAACTGATGGGCGGATTGATGAAGTTTGAAAATATACAGGATCAGATGATCGCACCAGGGGCCTATAATCCCATGACTTTTTATATTACTTCTTTGTCGGAGAGCATTAAGTCCTATTCTATCAAGGTGCAGTTAGCATATGAGCCTTCGGCAAAAATTACTCCGGCGCAAAAACAAAAAATAGAGGCGATTATAAAAGACCACATTACAGTTTATCAGGAAATGTACACGGAAAACGGAGTTGTAAAGTTCAGATCTCCTCTTACTTATTATGATAAGGTTTCCGATGACGTGGAGGAGGCAACTGGTGCACTTAAATTCAATGTGGAGGTCCCGGCAACGATTTACTGGGTGTGGAACTATGAGGTCACGGATGTACCGAATTATACAAGCATTCCAAGGTTTTCAGGACTTGATACCCGGAGTGCAGTCCGTAAGTATGACGAGGAAGATACCACTTTAGGCAATTATATTGATGGAATTTATTTTAATGTATCTATAGAAGGCAGTCCGGAAGGAGCAGGTGATTAACAGATGGGCAGGAAGAAAAAAATAATTGTACTGACGGTCTGCACTATTTTGCTCCTGGCTCTTTCAGGAGGTACCTTTGCCTGGTACTTAAGGGAGGATGCCAAGCGGGCGCAGACGGAAGCCGCAGCAGTAATGGCACCTTATAATTTATATTTAATGGATGAAAATGCTAAAGATACCCTGCAGTTTGCAGTAGGCAATCTTCATCCTGGGGAAGTAAAAACGGAGATAATCTGTGTGTCCAATAAGCGTCCTGATAATTATACAGGGGATGACAGCGATATGGCGGAGCAGGCAAAGGATTCAGAGTTTGGGTATGACCTGATGCTGGTACATACAGATAATCTGGCGGTAAACTATACGGTTTATGCTTTAAAGAGGGAGCAAATGAAACCGGGAGTTGATTTGCCGGAGGGGGCTGTTCTTATGGAGGATGGCTATTATGGAATAAAAGGAGATCCCCTTGAAGGAAATGAAAATGAAATATCGAAAGATATGAGACAGAAAGTGTTTGGAAGTCAGGATATAAGTGGGATTGTTAATGTGGGAACCTATTGGCTTTCAACGGATGATGAAATGAACCTTAAGTATGTTGCAAGTGAAAAAAAATATGATTTTGAATATTATCTGATAGAGATATCCTGGAAGGATATTCGTAATTTTGACGTGTACAAGAAGGAAACTGATTTGGTATATGTAGTAGTAAATGCCAAACAGCCAAGACCTGTGGAGAAGGCAGCAGGAACTCCTTAATGGCTGAATGATAACCGGAAAGGCAGATGGAGATGGTAAAAACAGAAGGAAAATTGAAAAGAAGCAATAAATCAAATAGGAAGACAAGGATGATAATTGCTGCTTTGGCGTGTCTGATTTTGGCAGGAACATCTTCAATCTATATCTATGCCAAGTACTATAAGACTGGATATAACAAAGGAATGGCCATTGCGTCAGGATTTTATTTCAGCAGTGATTATATGACAGAACTGGAGCTGGACTCTGAAACGACAAAAAAGATTAACAGTATTGAAGAGTTAATGGCGGAGCCGGCTGTTATTGACCAGCTTTATGTGAAGGCAAGTGATAAAACATGGGATAATGATAGCAGTGGTGGTGCACAAAGTTCCTTGTTTATAAATATAGATAATTTTTCAAACCAGTTGTTGTACAATGACAAGGATCTTAATGTATCTTATACGATAGAGTTTATACTGCTTGACAGCCCGGTGAATGTGTCTTATCAGGTTCGTAAGGTATCTGGTACGGAAAGCTATAAAAATTTTACCAATACAACTAAAGCAGTTTTTACTGGTGAGCTAAAAGGCGGAGAATTATCATGGGATGAGTATCAACTACAAGTTTCTATCAGTAATTTAAGTCAATATACAACAGCCAGAATATTGGCATTAGCTTACCCTACGTCTCCGTCCTACGTACAGAATACGAAAAAACTGGCGGGAATTATTACGGCAGATTATCAGGAATCGGAAATTGATATTACAGATCAGGGATTTACTATTGAAAATGAGTTGTCAGGAAGCGGTGATTGGAAAGAAAAAGTGAAGCAGGAATCAGCGCTTGTATATCAATTAAGAACTACGGGAAATTATTTTGGAGATGGAGAAAGCGGGCAAAGACAGAGGATAAAGATTACTTGGGCCTCAGATATGTATGAGTTGAATAAATACGATAAATATAGAATGGAGCTGGAAAAAGAATATGCTGGCAGACCAGATGAATTAATAAAGTATTTTGATGAAACAAATGGTTTTATGATTGTAGAAATACTCCCTTACTCTTCTATTCAATTTGTGTTTTATAAGAAAGAGGGGTGCGATGATAAGCTGGGAAATACATTGGAAGACTTTAAAAAGACAATTTATGTGGAAAAGATAGATGACTAAATTGGGATAGGGATAGCTGGTGGCAGAATGAAAAGGATAAAGAAATTTACACTTTCAGTTTTATCAATTTTGTTAATAGGTACAGTAATGTTAGATGATGGAATGATTTTGAGGGCATTTGCATCAAATATGGACGGATCTGAAATAAGTTCTGAGGCAGGGCAAAATTCTGGAACATCTGGAGGCGGAGAAGATACCGGAAATTTGGATGAAGGAGAAGGAAGCGGAGAAGATACCGGAAATCTGGATGAAGGAGAAGGAAGCGGAGAAGATACCGGAAATTCAGATAAAGGAGAAGGAAGCGGAGAAGATACCGGAAATCTGGATAAAGGAGAAGGAAGCGGAGAGGATACCGGAAATTCAGATAAAGGAGAAGGAAGCGGAGAGAACACTGGAACCTCTGGAAACGAAGGAGAAAATCAAGATAATACTGAAGAAAACGGCGATAAAGATAATCAGGGAGAGATTGACGAAAACGAGCCTGGCAGTGGCGGGCTGGAAGAGAAAGATCCTCTGGAGGAGGATGATTCTTTAGCAGAAGAGCATATGCACATATGGGTGAGGGGAGAAGATGGAATATTTCCTGTCTGCACTGAATGCGGAGAGGTTTATTTTGATGAGGATTGCGATCCGGAAGAGGGGATAGGAGTTCATATTTTTGAATTGATTCAAGAAGAAGGAGAAGAAGATAAGTTCCGCTGCGTTGTCTGCGGATATGAAAAAGCATTTTTGGAAGAATGGGATCTGACGTTAGAAATATATATGCAGATCTATGGGATAGAAACATATACTGTTATTTATAATGGAGAGACTTCCTCTTTGCCAAGCAGCCTTGCGGAACTGCGGGATGCTGAAAAAGGTGGATATTATACGGACAAAGTATTTAATGTAAGGAATCTTGCGGATTTGATGGCCCTGCAGTCATTAAGCAAGGAATTTTCCTTTGAAGGCTATACAATTACATTTGTAGGCAGAGAAGATACTGATGGGGTAGGAACTTTGACCAGATGGGATTTGACGCCCTTAAAAAATGACTATAAGGGGATTGGCACATCAGAATTTCCTTTTAAAGGAACACTAAATACCTATTATGCAGGCAATTCCCTGCGGTTTATAACCAATACTCCTTTAATTAATTATGTGGCAGTTGGAGCAACAATTTCTGATTTTCAGATAACAGCAGATATTAATAGTGAATCGGGAGATCCGGTAGGAATTATAGCAGCTCACGTGGTAGAAGACAAAGGATATGATACTGTTAATTTAAATGAGATTACTTTATCAGGTACAGTGAGGAACAGTCAGGGTGCGGCAGGGGTTCTTTTTGGTGAAGTGACTGCATCAGGAGATCAGTCTGTAAAATTATGTTATCAGCCGGACGCTAATATTACACTGAGTGCTGAAGTGAATGCGAAAAATGCAGGGGGAATTGCAGGCAGGACCGCTGGAAATGTAGAGATTCATACAGTTAATCCGATTACCACAGGAAACATTAGTGGAACAGAGTCGGCTGGAATGCTTACAGGGACTACGGATGGCGGGACACTTTACCTGGAAGGGATGGATGAAGATAATACCATAACGGCCAAAGTAAGCGGAAGCGGAGAAAGCGGCGGCTTGATCGGTCTTATTAATGGTGGAAAAATTGAAGGAACTGATGATAACAAAAGCTTGAAAATAGGCGGCTCAATCAATGGAACGATTGCAGCAGGCGGTGTCGCAGGACGGTGTGAAAAAACAGAGATTAATATAAAAAATTTACAGATCAGTGCAACGATAGAAGGAACAGATGTTGGAAGAAGTTCTGTCGGAGGTGTAATCGGGAAGTTTGTTTCAAGACTTTCGGTTGATGCAGGGAACTGTGAAGGGGAATTTGATTTAATTGATCAGGTACAGGTGACAGGAAATCTTAATATCGGCAGAGCAATAGGCGGCATTATTGGTGAAGTCAGCGGCTCAAATGTTCGAATTGGAGATCCACAGTCCGGTTCCATATCTGTAACCGGAAATATAAATGAATCTAATCCCCCGGCAGGAACTGCCAATGGAGGAATCGTTGGAATTGTTTGCGGGCAGTATATTGAAGTATATCATGCAAGCGTCCAAAATGAGATAATACAAAAAGCTCCTTCTATTGGAGGAGTATTTGGAAACGTAGGTGATGGATCAGGCAGGACAATTGTCAAAGTAAAAGATACAGCAGTTACATCCAGATTTTACCAGCCCGACAGCACGACCGCGCGCGGTGGTATTTTTGGTATTGTGAAGGCAAACAGTATGGCTGCATTAGATGGGACGCTTTCTGTTAATATGTCATATGGTTTTAATTTACATCAGACAGAGCATGTAAGAACGGGATATATTGCCGGAGAACAGACAGAGGCGTTGATCTATTTTGAAAAAGACGCGAAATACAGCAGAGAAAAAAAAGACTGGAAAGACGACATAGGAAATTATGGCGGTGTTTATTTAAATGGTGAATGGGGAGAGGGAACTCCTCTTATTTCCTATGCAGAAAAAAAGGTGACGGGATCAGTAGGCCAAAATGGCGGTGTATGGCAGCTTGATACGGAGGCAGATATCATAAGACTTGCAATTGCATTAAACACCAATGGAAGGTTTGCCGGAAACTGTTTTTCTGATCAGGGAAAAGATAATCTGCTTAGTGCAGAATATCAATTGACCGGAAAGACTTATGAACTTACAAATTCAGGTATTTATTCATTGAACAGAAATGATGATACAGGAAGTAGAGAGATTTTCAGTGGTAAGTTATATGGCAATGGCGCAGTGCTTCGTTTAGGGAATTATGATACATATCAGAAATATGTTGCGCTGTTTCCCTGTGTAGGAAACGGGGCCGAATTTGAGAATTTTACACTGGAGGGCAGTGGAGGAAGTGCAAGAAAAATTCAGTATGCAAAAGCAGGTGCGGCAGGACTTTCTGTGTATGGTCAAAATAATGTGACTGTTAAAGGCGTTATAATCAAAACCGATTTAACAGGAAACCCGTTGAATGCCGGATATCTTTATGGAGGAATGTTTGCAAAATATTCTGCTGCAGCGGACAGCACTTTGACAGTGGAAGATTGTCGTTTGAATGGAAATATTTTGATAAATCAAAATGGTGTGGGAGATGATTTAAACAGCAGACAGTATGCAGGGGGAATGATTGCCCAATATGATAGTAGTGCAGTGGCAGCAATTAAGATTAAAGGATTGGAATTGGAACAGCAGATTACATCCAGCAGTCGGTATGCAAGCGGTATGATTACCCGAATGAATAGTCAGAATACAAACACAGACAGAACAGTATTAGATTTATCTGATATTCAAGTTATGGATGGCAGCAGCTTAACGGTCAATGAAGGAAATATGATTGGCAGCGATGATATGAATGGAGGCTTTCTTGGACGGGAATGGTTTGATGTAGCACCCTGTGATGACAGCTATTCTGTTAGGAATTTAACAATTGGAAGTAAATCAGGGACAGCGCCTGCTTTAAATGTCAAAGGGACGTTCGGCGGTATGATTCATACGGTTACCGGAAGAATGCAGATCGTTAATACGCAGATAAATGGAATGAGTGTGAATGGTAATAATACAAGCAATGATGGTCTTCTTATTAATAATGGTTATAATGCATTGATAGAAATAGATGGTTATAAAGTTGAAAATCTTTCAATAGGCGGAGTAAATAATTTTAGCGAAATTGTAGGCAGAAATGTCGGAACAGGTCCATCTGACAATGGGTATACCGATTATATAAATGGAGGCATTGTCAATATTATCAGCACAGATTTTGAAAATAGTTCAAAAGTCTATACCAATCAGGACGTTCTGTCAGCGACAGTGTCGGGAAAGGTACGCTATTACTATAATTTATTTGGAAATACCCTTAAAGGGGAAAGCACTTTTTTGAGTGGCAGCGAGTTAGACGGAGCAAATATTATAATTGAAAGCGCTGATCAAATGTTGATCTGGCATTTGAATCAATATATGAATAACTCTATTCGCAAAAGGTATTTGACGCCATATTTTAAAGATGGAAATGTGCCGGAACCAAATGGAAATGTGACGATTGACGGAACAATTAATCTGGCAAATGAAAGCTATTATCCAACGCCTGTAGGCGGCGGAATTGTGATTAGCGGCGGCAAGGCGCAGGTAGAGTTTCATGCAAAAGAAATTGAAGATGGGGCGGATGCAGGGCGCAAACCATCTGCAGCGGGTGAGCATTATATGATGCACAGCGGTCTTTTCTTAAGTAAGGATGGAGCAGTAACTGTGCAGGGCAGTGGAACGGGAGCACCAAAGGATCAAGATTATTTTACTTTATCAGGAACAGTTTCTAATGCAGGGGGAGATTCAGGCGCACTATTTTCAAAGGAGATTTCAGGCGTTAAAAATATTTATAAAATTAAATTAAAGGATTTGTATATATGTAATTATGTATCCAGCCACGAGCATGGTTTGATGATTGGCAGAGTGAATGATAATACCACAATGGATATAAGCTGGATTCAAACGGAATACACCCCGACAGGGGAAAAAGCTGCATCTGCGCTGATTGGTATTGTAGGGCGTGCTGATACACCGACTGTAAAAGGAACGGAAAATATTTCAATTGACTTTACAAATATGAAGGTGGATGACAAAACGTCAGGAATTTTTCAGAATGCCACATTTATAGATCAGTTTTATTATACAGATGACACGGCAGTCAACAAAGGCCGCGTCAGGTATTTGTTTACAAAAGAGGCAGCAGAGGGAACGAATGGAAGCGGATATGCGCCTTTTGTAGATGATGTGCATGGACATAATACATATATCGGAACTGGAAAATATGTGACCATAGGAAATGAATTAAAATACGGCATTGAATATTGGAACCAGCCTGGCGATATTCATAGGGACCTGGCGGCAGATGGGGAATGGTCTTCTTATCTTCCTTATGTCTGTGCCCATCCGAATACAAAGGAGCCGGAAGTAAATCCAAAAACAGAGGATATTGTGGAGGGCTGCGGCATTTATGAAGATCCTTATGTGATTGAGAGTGCCAAGCAGATTTTAGCGCTGTCCCGCTATTTAACGAATGCGGATGATAAAAAATATCTGACTGGATGGAAAATAAACAAAATTGGCAGCAATGCAGTCTGGTGCAATGGAGGACATACGAATGCAGACCAGGTTTCTTATGGAGAAGCAGATTTTCCCACACAGGATGAGCTGAGACAGGCATATTACATTATTACCGAGGATATAGATTTAAGCAGTCTTACTTATGAGACTGACCGGACGATAGCGCAGCAATTTAATGGGCTGGGAACAGAGCGAAAGCCATTTGCAGGGGTTATTGTTGGGAAAAAAGACGACGGAACATTTCCGGTTATAACGCTGCCCAAAAAGAAGCAGAGCAATTATACAACTAACTTTGGGTTTATCCAGTACGCCAAGGGAGCGGTAGTGAAAGATCTGGTAATCACAAGCAATACCCAGGAGGATTTGTGGGATGCCACATTGACGGATTGTATCCGGGTGAAGGAGAATGCAGGAACGGTTTTTGCGTGTGTACTGGGTGGAGATAATATTATTGATCAGGTTACAGTAAGTAACAGGATTTCACCAGTAAGTGAGGAGGCTGTGATTGGTGGTTATGTTGGTACGGTACGACAGGGAGCGGTAATTCTTCGCAATATGTCAGAAGACAGGCTTCGTAATTTTCAATGTCTTACAGATGAAGACCCGGTACCCGTGAATCCGGATAACTATCCATATGTGTCAGGCATAGTAGGAAAAGTTGAAAATGGATTTGTCATGTATGAAGGTGCAAATGAAGGCAGAGCAATACTTCCCCATGAAGCACGCGAGATTCAAAATATTTATAGCCACGCCACCCTGCCGGTTTCCAGGACATATGATATTATTGTATCTGAGAAAGCCGGAATGGATGCGGCAAAAAATGATCCAATGGATATTAAAAAAGATGCAGGAGGTAATTTTTCTTGTGAAGTCAAAACTTCTGCACAACTTCAGATAGTATCAATGGCAATTAATTCAGATGCTTTTTCCGTCTATTATGATGGAGGAGGCTATGATAGAAATGCGGTATGTCGTAAGGCGGAGTATGATAAAGTTGGTGATTGTACGGCCGCAGACGCTGATTATTTGGCAGCAACCAAAAGAGACGATGGAATTTACTGGTATCCATATATTTATGATTATTTTACATTTGATGGTGTAAAGGCAGGTGAAAGCGTAAAAGACTCTTCAGGATTCTATATCACTTTAGAGACATATGCCAGTGTAGAAGATGCTGGAAAAACAGGTTACCGCAGTCAATTGAATGCTGTAACAGGTGATATTAGTGCAAGTATGTCTTATTCTCTGGTCAACGACGCTTCAGCTGAGATTGATTATGATCTGTCCGTATACAAACGCGGATTCCGGGGATTAGGCGCTACTTATCGTGTTTTTAAGGAAGACCGTATAAGGGATTATAAGGATGAAGATCTGACGGTCAGAACAAATGAGGTATATTCGGATTTCAGGGCCAACTTTAATGGCAGCGGAGCCACCGTTAAAGCGGTAATGATAAATGATTATGACCAGATGATCCATACAATTGCCTTATTTAATGATTTAGTGAATGTTGATGCCCAAAATAAGTATAGAATTCAGAATTTAGTTGTGACAGGTGAATTTAAAAATTCATTTGAAGAAAATGCTGGCGATGTAAATTACAGGAATGATCGTGCGGCGGCAGTAGTGGGTATGATGCGGCGCTCATGGATTCTGCAAGATATAACGGTTAAGGATGCTGTAATAGAAAGCAACGGTCATGCAGGGGGAATTGCTGCGTGGATTAATCCGGGCGATGAAAAAAACGCTGATGAAAAAAGCTACAGTATAAGTGACTGCCAGGTGTCAGGAACAACCTCAATTGTAACAATAGGTGGAAGCAGCGGCGGCATTGTGGGAGTGATGATGCCTACTAAGCTTGGAACCGTAAAAGATCTGAGCTTGACGCTGACAAATTGTAAAGTAAGTGGAGCAGCAGACAATTACATTCAAATAATTAATAATGGAGAAGGGCTGCTATCTGCAGCAGATAATAATGATCAATACAGATATGGAAGGGGAAGAACTGGAGGTCTCATTGGATTTATCGGAAAGAGATCGGACAGAGACATTAACGGGAATGTCAATGCGGCATATGATGACAGGGCCAAGGTAATGATAGATGTTGCAGTAAAGGAAAATACAGTTGAGTATACAAATATCAATGGTATAGATAGTACTGGTGGAATTTTAGGCGAATATTTTGGATATTCGGTAGAAGATGCCATGGTTTTGAATGGCGCAAATAGAGGTAAGATTACGCTTAATCTTGAAAATATCATGGTAGTAGAAAGCGTCATTATGAGCCGGAACCGGAATGAAAACGGACAATACTCTTTTGGCGTCGGGGGAATTATCGGTAAAATCGGCAGGGCGTCAGGATGTAAAATTAGTGATTCGAAGGTGCAGAATGCGGATATCAGGGCATTATATTTTAATGCGTCTGATTCTGCAAATATAACGATGATTACTGCATCTGCAGGGGGAATTGTTGGTGCTGTTTATTATGGAAGCAGGATTACGCTGTCAAATATTACGGTGGAAGGAAAGAAAGATGCCCAGGAAAATCCTGAAAATGAAATACTTTCTGCAACTTATGATGCTGGTGGAATGATAGGCCGGAATATAAATATATATACAAATAATCCGGAAGATGGAAATGCAGATCCAAACAATACTTCAATTGACATTACAAATTGTAAAGTAGTCAGCATGAATATTCTTTCGGATAACCGTACCCAAAAGGCAAAAGAAACGGATAGTTCTTCTGGAACGTCCAGTGGAATGGCCGGCGGTATGGTTGGAAGAATAGATTGTGCAGCGGTTTCTATTGAGAAAGAGGGAGAAGACAATAATAAAATAGAGAAGTGCATTATTCGAACCGGTATTGGAGGCAGTGTAGGAGGGGTGCTGGGACAGGCGTATAGCAGGAGTCAGTATACACTTGCGGGCATTGAGGTAACGAACAATATTATTGGTTATAATGGACTTCTTACAGAAATTGAAGTGGATGGTAATAATGCCAGAGGAGCGGGAGGGGTTATTGGAAGTTCCAGTGGTCATGTGAATAACGCAAATGCAGGGTTTTTTACGACAGGTACTTTAAGAGAGCTGAAGATTTCTTCCTGTGACATATTTGGATGTAATACAGGAGGAATTATTGGTTATGTTTATCGTTCTGCCCAGATTGGAAACATATGGGAGAAGCCGGAAGATGAGATTTTAATTACCGAAAGCAATCTTTTTGGAAGGTATACAGGGGGGGCAGTTGGGTATAGCAGTAATTCTGTTAATAAAACCTGCTTTGAGCATGTGAAGATTCAGAAAAATTATATACTTTCTCTTTGGAGTAATGAATGTTATGCAGGAGGATTTTGCGGATACGAGGCGTTAAATGGTGTAAATAATGATTATAATCAAATTGATATAGAAGAAAACTGGATCATGAGTTGTAATTATTTGAGAAACAAGTTTAATGAAAACCAGTCATCCGGCGGTATGTTTGGCCATATTAACAGTAACGACATTGCTTATGAACTTTATACCTATGAAACCTCTCTAAAGGATAATCATATTGGTTATTATCAGTTTAGCGGCGATGTGGGTTCAATTATTCAGGCATCTTCTAATCAAGTAAATGCAGTTAGAAATGAATTTTTGGGTTTTGAAGTGATGCCGGATAAATGGCCAAGGATATTTGATCAAAATAATGGATATCTTAACGCCATGCCTGCCGGTCTTAAAGAAGATACTGTAATTAACTATGCCAGACGTTTTGGGGATTTTGTTGGAACTTATGGCGGAAATATGCATGCATATTTTATTAAACCTACAGTTACTTATTCTGCTGACTATAAAGGAGTACGTCCGGTAGTGGATGTTGGCTGTTCAAATATAGGAACCCAGGGAGATACACTGTTGGTAAGTCCATATGATTACAGAAAAAATATCCATATCATCTATCATGAGCCGGAAGTTGGGAATAGTGCGGCAGCAAAATGGGGGAATACGAATATGACTGGTTCTGTAGAGGATAATCTTTTTACACAGATTGATATGGAGAAGATTATTAAGGCGTATAAGGATGCAAAAGGAACTGGCGGTACTGTAGAACAACTGTTGAATTCTTATCGGCTCAATATTAAAAATGATATTGGAAAAACAATAGAAGAAATTTATGAGCAGGTATATTTCGGGTTTGATGAGATCAGCAGTTCAGATACATATCGCTCACCTATCAAAGTAAATGGAACGGAACTGCCTATGATTGTTTTAGATGCAAGAAATGGGAGTGCTGACCAGTTAATGCATAGTGTACTGGCAATACTGACAGGAAGCGGGGGTGTTTTAAACAGTGGTGAAAATAACAGGAATCCTGTGTATGATCATGGATTATACAAAATAACCAAGGTTGAATGCAAGCCGATGCAGGTGGAAAATGATACATTGAAACCAGGAAGTGGTGATCCAAGTCTTTTGGTGTTCAGTACTGGAAGCAGCGCAGGAAATGATGGGTATAAAGAATTAAGATATAATAAACAAAAATTTGACACTTATGATACGACAGGTGGAACCTTTACAATGGTTACGATAACCTACGGAAAAGAGACTTATAAACCAATCAGTGGAGATGCAAAGTGTACCCCTCAGGTAACGGTAAATATTCCGGTCTTTGTGACGGAAATGCTTACCATTGATACCTATATAAAACTTGTGGAAGGTGCAGAATATAATGTAGAGGATGCTAAGGAAAAGGGAATTGTTAAAGAGCCTATGCTGGCTACCGACAGCTCTTATACAATGTATGTGGAATATATATATGGTGCTGCAAGAAACAGCTTTAGTACGGAGGAAAAACCTCTGAGTATTGAAAAAACCATTGGAAGAACTAAGATAATTGATGGCAAAACAACAAATGTTCCTTATGCAGCAGGAACGGTATTTACATTGATTGATGTATGTGATTCCAATAAAGTTTATTATTATGAAGTCACTGGAGAGGAGACGGAGGCGATTCCTTATTCTGCGTTTAAGAATGCAGATGAGCAGTTTTACGACAATAAACCCATTCATGGAGACAAGGGATTGGAAGTTCATGATGGAGAAGATGATTTATTTATTACAGACGGTACTACCTATCAGGATGTGGGAGTAGAGAGATTTTTAATCATAGTGGATGCACCAAAGGATCAGTTGGAAGCCGGAAAAGGAGATATCAGTGATTATCATGTTACACCGGTTTTAACTGATGATATTTCAAAGCGTACCTTCCTGTCAGAGCATAATACGTGGGAGGATAAGGAGACTGGTGAGACAGGAACTGGTTTAAGAGTAACAATACAGCCTGGACTTGAAATTAAGTTTCTGACTGACAACAATGAAACATCAATAGAGGGATCACTGGACAGAGAAACCCACTTGGTGGCAGATGGACAGTTTCAAATTGAAGCGGACGAAGCTTATTGGCTTAGAGTTTTGAATTCACCGGATTCAGTTATAGACAGTGCAAACCATAAGAAGTTTCTTGAACTGGGAATGTATTTGACAACAAATAATGAAACAAAGGAAAGAATTCCACTGCCAGATAACACAAATGTGTCGATTTATATAGAAAGACTGATTCCTTTGCCAGGTGAGATACAACCAGAAAAGAATATTGGTAATTATGTGAATGCTGCGGAGCTTTATCTGTATAAAGATGGTAAACTTGAATTCCCATTAGATAAACTGAAAGACCTGATAAAAAAGGAAATGGAAGATTCCGGTGGAAGAACCCAGAATAAGGTTACGATTCATTTTAAGATTGACTTAGGATTTGAGATTGCTGATTTATCAGGTTATGTTGATGAAGAATATGGGGTTAATTTGGAACTGCTGCGCATAGAGGATCCAAGTTATCCAGGTGGTGGAGACATTATTGGCGTTTATAAAGATAGCTGCTATGGAACAAGACAGTCAGATCTTGCATGTGCAGTTGAAACAATGGATTTGACGCAGTTGGGAATAAATACCTATGATAATCAGGCGAAGAAAGAAGAGACCATTGATTTCAGATTTAAATTAGACTTTACAGGAGTGTGGGATCCTTATAATACTCCGGCAAATAAGGACAGAGCCGATAAGTGGTATACAGTAACATATCGTATCCTTGAAAAGACAAACAGGGATGGTGAGCCGGAATATAAACCATATACTGGCAGTCATCTGGAAATTGTATTGGTGAATCATCCGAATAATGCCGGGGAACCATCGGCAGGAGGCGGAAGCCAGCCGGAACTGAAAGTCGGAACTTCTTCTCAGGGAAATGAAATTAATTCAAGGTATGTAACCTATAAGTTTGACTATGACGAAATTAAGGATGGCAGCAAGGATGCACTTGGCGGGCAGGTAGAACGGATTATTATAAGAGATTTACAATTAATTGTAAAGGATGCGGCTGATATGGATTTGACAAATTATAAAATTCAGGCATCCGTAAATATTTCTGATGATCCAGGAAATGATATTGATACCAGAACAAATCCTGCCCTTAATGATTTCTTCGTATTTACAGTGGCTAAGCTGAAAACAGATTTGGATTATTAATCTTTAAATTTGCATTAAAAAGCTGCACAGGAGTTTTGAACCTGTGCAGCTTTTTTTAACATAAGAATGGCTCGCGAAGCGTGTTATTCGTTGTTTAACATAAGGATGGCTGGCAAAGCCTGGCATCCGTTGTTTATCCAACCCGCTGCATCATCTGTGTTAAAATATCCACATCCTTTTCAAAGTCATCAAAAGTAGGATAATATTCTGAAGGACGGTACAAGGTACGCAGCATGGATTTATTCAACTGATCGAAAAGTCTTACGGAAAGAGGCTTGGCAAAGAAGTAACCCTGGGCAATGTCACAGCCGATATCTGTCAGGAAATTTGCCTGATCCATTGTTTCAACACCTTCCGTTATTACGGTTAAGTTTAATTCTTTTGCCATAGCAATCAGGTAACGCAGAATCGTAAGCCCTTCATCTGAATTTGAATTCCGGTTTAAAAAGCTTCTGTCCAGTTTGATTCGTTCAATGGGATAATCCTTTAAAAGGTTTAAAGGAGAATGCACGCTTCCAAAATTGTCAATGCATAGGGAAAACCCCTGTTCCTTTAATTTACTGATAATTTCAGCTAATTCTTTGGAACTGTTGGCGACACCGCGCTCTGGAAGCTCTAAGATGATCAAATCTTTGGAAATCAGGTATTTTTTCAGGAGCTGCTCCAGTTTATCAATAAAGGAAGGGCTTTGTAAATGGATGGGGGAAATGTTCATGCAAATGGGAAGCGGCGTCATTTTATTGTCGATCCACCTGCGAATCACCTTGCAGCATTCCTCCCACATATAATAGTCCAGTTTCTGAATCAGGGAAGAACTTTCAAACAGCGGCAGAAATGCATAGGGCGAAAGAATTCCCTTGCCGGGATAGTCCCAGCGTACCAAGGCTTCGGCAGAAACGATCTGATAAGAATGCAGATCTACCAAAGGCTGTAAGTAAACAATAAATTTATGTGCATCCAGTGCATCTTCCATCTCCTGGCTCATCTGGCGGTTTTCCGTATAAGTCCGGTTTAGCTCTTCGGTAAAATAAGCGTAATTTTCGTGTTTTGGATCTTTGATTGCCTTTTGGGCCAGCAAAGTACAGTTCATGATATCCATAAGGCTGTCTGAAGTGCGGGCAGGATCAATGGCGTAGATACCGAAAGAAGCTGTTACCGCAAAGGTAGGAGAGTAGGCAGACAATTTTTCTGTAATTTTATTGATTGTTTTAAGAATGTCTGCATCTTCAAAATCCTTAAAAAGAATGCCAAACAAGTTAGAATTTACGTGGGCATAGGTGGTGCCGGTTAAGGCGGCGGACTTTAAAATATCTGCGGTGTAAATCATAACTTTGTCCCCTTCGGAGGGACCAAAAATCTGATTAATTTTCCCCATGTTGGAAATACTAAAACCTACCATTACAAACTTTGAACGGGGATACCGGTCAAACAAAGAAGAACATCTGTCAATAAAATAGTCGATGTTTCCAATCTTAGTGACAGTGTGGGTGTAAGCTGTTTCATTTAAATCTTTAATGGTACTTTGAAGTGACTGGATCTTATTTTCATAAACAGACTCCATATTTTCCATTTTGTCAGCTTTATATTTATATTGATAGTCTTTGGTACGCATTTGAATGCATAAAAAGACAATAATTCCAATTAATATAAGAATAATCAGACCTAATGTGTATACCATATAGTGTCATTTCCTTTCTTTTTTTATAATTATATAGAAAAAAGAAAGGATTCTCAAGTTAAAAAATTCTTATTGGATAAACTTTTACTTGCAACTGCCGGAAAAGTGGTGTATAGTTTAGCAGGCTGTTATTTCAAAAATAAAGGGGATTTATTATGGCAAAATATCTTGTGATTGTGGAATCACCAGCAAAAGTAAAGACGATAAAGAAGTTTCTTGGGGCCAATTATGAGGTGGCTGCCAGTAACGGACATATACGTGATCTGCCAAAGAGTCAGTTGGGAATTGATGTAGCACATGATTATGAGCCAAAATACATTACCATAAGGGGAAAAGGCGACATATTGGCAAGCCTTAGAAAGGAAGCAAAAAAGGCGGAAAAGATTTATCTGGCTACTGACCCTGACCGGGAAGGGGAAGCGATTTCCTGGCACCTTTTGATTGCTCTTAAACTGGAAGGGAAAAAGGTTTACCGTATCACCTTTAATGAGATTACAAAAAATGCGGTAAAGGAATCGTTAAAAAATGCCCGGGAGATCAATATGGATCTGGTAGATGCACAGCAGGCCAGACGGGTGCTTGACCGTATGGTAGGATACAGGATTTCGCCGCTGCTTTGGGCAAAGGTGAAGCGGGGCTTAAGTGCGGGACGTGTCCAGTCAGTTGCCCTGCGCATTATTTGTGACAGAGAAGAAGAAATCAATAATTTTATTCCGGAAGAGTACTGGAGCCTTGATGCTTCTTTCCGCATTCCAGGGCAGGCAAAGCCGCTTGTTGCCAAATATCATGGAAAAAAGGATAAAAAGGCTGTCATAGCATCAAGAGAAGAACTTGATGGTATTTTAAAAGAAATAGAGCAGGCAGAATTTAAGGTGGGCGAGGTGAAAAAAGGAGAACGGATTAAGAAGGCGCCGCTTCCCTTTACAACTTCTACCCTGCAGCAGGAAGCAAGCAAGGTACTTAATTTCTCTACCCAGAAAACCATGCGCCTGGCACAGCAGCTCTATGAAGGAATTGAAATTAAAGGAAATGGAACGGTAGGTGTGATTACCTATCTGCGTACGGACTCTACAAGAGTTTCAAAAGAAGCGGAAGAGATGGCCCGGGAATATATTGTAAATAACTATGGAAATGGCTATGCAGCGGAGCAAAGCGCCGTATCGAAAAGTGACAAAAAGATTCAGGATGCCCATGAGGCAATCCGCCCCACTGATTTAAACAGGACGCCTGCTGATTTGAAAGACTCCCTGTCAAGAGACCAGTTCCGGCTTTACCAGTTGATCTGGAAGCGCTTTACAGCCAGTAGAATGCAGCCGGCAAAATATGAAACAATATCTGTCAGGATTGATGCAGCAGAACACCGGTTTACGACGGCGGCATCCAAGCTTGTCTTTGATGGTTTTATGAGTGTATATACCCAGGAGGATGAAAAAGAGGCAGCAAATACACTGATAAAAAGTATAGACACCTCCACACCCCTTACCTTGATTTCTCTTGAAGAAAAGCAGCATTTCACCCAGCCTGCGCCCCATTTTACGGAAGCTTCTTTGGTGCATACTTTAGAGGAATTAGGGATCGGACGGCCAAGCACCTATGCGCCTACCATAACCACAATCCTGGCAAGACGCTATATTGTAAAGGAAAATAAAAATTTATATGTGACAGAAATTGGGGAAGTAGTCAACCATATGATGAAAGAAGCTTTTCCCAGTATTGTGGATGTGAATTTTACTGCAAATCTTGAAGCACTTTTGGACGGAATTGAGGAGGGCAGTGTTAACTGGAAAACTGTAGTGTCCAATTTTTATCCGGATCTGGATGAAGCCGTTAAAATAGCGGAGAAAGAGCTTGCAGAAGTTAAGATTAAAGATGAAGTTTCAGATGAAGCCTGCGATTTGTGCGGCAGACAGATGGTGATAAAGTATGGGCCGCATGGAAGATTTCTTGCCTGTCCAGGGTTTCCAGAGTGCCGCAACACCAAACCTTATTTTGAAAAAATAGGTGTTGAATGTCCCAAGTGCGGCAAGGATATTGTGCTTAAAAAGACCAAAAAGGGCAGAAAATATTATGGGTGCATTGGCAATCCTGAATGTGATTTTATGGTGTGGCAGAAGCCTTCAAAGGAAAAATGCCCCAAATGCGGTTCCCTTCTTCTTTATAAAGGAAATAAATTGGTTTGTATGGGCGAAAATTGTGGGTATGTTGCAGCCATATCAGAAAATGATAAATAAGTCAGAAAATTCTTTCCAATTAGTGGAATTATATAGAATTTTCCGTAAAGTCGTTGAAATTGCCTAAATCCTATGTTACAATGTTTCTGAATGGTAGCGGTGGGAGGTATTGCATGGGCAGTGTACAATTATTAGACAAAACCAGAAAAATTGGTAAGCTTCTTCATAACAATAATTCCAGCAAGGTGGTTTTTAACGATATTTGTTCTGTGTTATGCGAAATATTATCTTCCAATGTGCTGGTGATCAGTAAAAAAGGCAAGGTACTGGGTGTGGGAGATGGAGGCGGTGTTGATTCCATCACGGAGCTGATTGTGGATCAGGTAGGCGGCTTTATCGATAACCTGCTGAATGAAAGACTGTTGGCGGTTCTTTCCACCAAAGAAAATGTAAATCTTGAAACCTTGGGCTTTGAAGAGGGAGACGTTAAGCGGTTTCAGGCGATCATCACACCAATAGAAATAGCCGGTGAAAGACTGGGAACTTTGTTTATTTATAAATGTGAAGCCCAGTATGATATTGATGACATTATTTTATGTGAGTATGGCACTACTGTGGTAGGTCTTGAAATGCTCCGGGCGGTTAACGAGGAAAATGCAGAAGAAAACAGAAAGCTTGCTGTTATTAAATCTGCCATTAATACGTTATCCTATTCCGAGATGGAGGCTGTAGTACATATTTTCGAGGAATTAAACGGCATGGAAGGGATTCTGGTGGCAAGCAAGATTGCGGACAGAGTGGGGATTACTCGTTCCGTTATCGTAAATGTGCTTCGCAAGTTTGAAAGTGCCGGCGTGATTGAGTCCAGATCTTCAGGGATGAAGGGGACTTATATCAAGGTTTTGAATGATATGGTCTTTGATGAAGTGGAAAAGCTGAAAAAAGAGAAGATCAAATAATTGAATATAGAACATAATGGATTATGGTAAGGTTAAAAGGATTTATGAGGCTTAAGGCAGAATGAATCCTTTTTTACAGTTTGCCAAAGAATTTTTTTATTTAGATTTTATAAAAATATCTTGTGTTTTTGGTTAAATAATCTATAATGAAATAGAGTGGCTAAAATATGCATAGATTTAAATCGTAGCTGAAATATATGAGTTTATGAAAGGAAGAACAGGATGATTAACAGTAATGTATTTGACTATGTTAATGTGTTAAGTAAAGCTGCAGACGCGGCGGCACTGAGAAATGAAGTGCTTTCGCAGAATATGTCGAACATTGATACTCCTGGTTATAAAAGGCAGGATGTAGATTTTGAATCCCAGCTTCGCAGGGCCTTGGGCAATTTCAGGTATAAATCGGTGGATGCTAAAGTTGCTCATTTGTCAAAGACAGATATGGAGGCAAGAATTTATACGGATTCGCCGGGATTTTCTTACCGACTGGATGGGAATAACGTTGATATCGATACGGAAGGGGCGGAATTTGCTTCCAACCAGATTAAATATAATGGATTAATTGACAGTATCAAACATGAATTTTCTAACTTAAAGCTTGTTATGAAGTAGAGAAGAAAGGTGAAGGTATTAGAGTGATATGAGTATATTTAATTCTTTTAACATTAATGCTTCCGGAATGACGGCACAAAGGTACCGGATGGATATTATTTCTGAAAACCTTGCAAATTCTAATACAACAAGGACAGAAGACGGAACACCTTACAGACGAAAAGTAGTTACTTTTGAAGAAAGAGGACCGGCAGTGGGAACATTCAGCAGTTTTCTGGGAATTGCCGGCAGCAAGTATGACAGACAGGGCGTGAAAGTGAGCAAGGTTACAGAGGACACCTGGACGCCTATGAATATGGTTTATGATCCCTCGCATCCTGATGCGGATGAAAATGGTTACGTAATGGGACCTAATGTAAATGTTGTAACAGAAATGACGAACCTGATTGACGCAAGCCGTTCCTATGAGGCCAATGCTACAGCGTTTAATGCCAGCAAGTCGATAGCAATGAAGGGGCTGGAGATGGCACAATAATAAATCATTAAATACGGGGAGAGTAAGTAATGGACATATCATCTTTTTATAATATATCATCAGAGGTCATCAAAACTGCTGCAGAAAATTCTTCGGCAGCCAAAGGGATTTCTACAGGTGAATTTGGAAGTATTTTTGATAAAGCGATGGAAAGCTTAAATACCACTAACGCATATTTATCAGATGCGGAAAATGAGAAAATACGCTGGGCACTGGGAGAAACAGAAAATACCCATCAGCTTACCAATGCGCTTCAGAAAGCATCAGCCGCACTATCTTACACGGTAGCAATAAGAGATAAACTTCTCGAAGCATACAAAGAAATTATGCAGATGCAGGTTTAAATGATAAATAATGATAAGGGCTGATAACGGAAGAAGGGTAAATTATGGCAGACAGGATTAAGGAACTTTTAAATAAAGTTCTTGAATGGTGGAATAAATTTTCTACGAAACAAAAAACATTTATCATATCAGCGGGAGCCGGAGTTATCTTAGCTTTTGCAATTTTAATCACAATACTCACAAAGCCACAGTATGTTGTATTGGCAAATTGTGAATCCACCAAGGAAGCATCTGAAATCGTAGAGCTTCTGGAGGGGGAAGGTCTTAGCTATGAAGTGTCTGATGATGGATACCAGATAAAAATTAATAAGGATCAGCAGTCGGAAGCAAGCCTTCTGCTGGGGGCAAACGATATCCAGGCGGCTACATATACCATTGATAACGTTACAAATGGCGGCTTTAGTACCACAGAAGCCGATAAGGAGAAACGCTATGAACTGTATATGGAAACCCGGCTTGCCAATGATATTATCGGTAAGTTTTCCGTCGTTGAAAGTGCGGTGGTGGATTTGTACATACCCGAGCAGGTGGGAACATTGATTGCCAGTGAAGAAGAGTCTGGCGCATGGATCGTGTTGGAACTAAACGGTGAGTTTAGTGCGGATAACGCGGCAGGTTTAGCAAAGGCTGTTTCGGTAGCCATTGGAAACAAAACGCCGAAAGGCATTGTGATCATGGATACGGATGGGAATATGCTTTATTCCGGGGATGATTCTTACAGTGCATCCGGCACGGCAAATTCTCAAATGAGCGTTAAGACGCAATGGGAAAATCAAATTAAAAATGATGTCAGAAAAGTTTTACTTGGAACCAATGAATTTGATAAAATAGAGGTAGCTGCTAACCTTGATGTGGATTTTTCTTCCAGTCAGGTAACAGATCATGAATATTATGTTCCAGATGGAAACAGCCAGGGATATTTAGCTTCCGAGAGGATTTACAGCTCTGAATCCACAAACGGAGGGGGTGGCGTACCTGGGACCGATTCCAACGGTGATGTGGAATATATGTATCAGGATAATGGGGAAAGTACTTCTTCTCTTACTGAGGAAGAGAGAAATTTCCTGCCCTCAGAGCGTATTACCAATACAGAGAGGCTGCCTGGCGGAATTAATTATGACCAGTCCAGCATTTCAGTGGCCGCCATTATCATGAATCTGGTCAGGGAAGAAGATGTGCGCGCCCAGGGACTTTTGGATGGAGGCGTTTCCTGGGAAGAATATAAACTGGCAAACGCAGGGCGGACGCAGGTGGAAGTACCAGCGGAAATGTATGATGTAATTTCTAAAGCCACTGGCTTCCCTGTTGACAATATTGCAATGGTCGCTTATTCAGAAAATGTATTTTATGACAGACAAGGGTTAAATGTTACAGCTTCTGATGTGATGCAGATCATACTGATCATTGTGATTTTGGCGCTGCTTGCTTTTGTGGTGATTCGAAGTATGCGTTCGGGCAGAGAAACCGAACAGCCGGAGGAGCTTTCGGTAGAAAGCCTTCTGCAGTCACAGCCGACGGTTGAACTTGAGGATATTGGTGGTGAGCAGATTTCTGAGACCAGAAGATTGATAGAGAAATTTGTGGATGAAAATCCGGAGGCAGTGGCGAATCTGTTACGCAACTGGCTAAATGAAGAGTGGGGTTAATCGAAAGAATGCCTTTAAGGGAGGTTTAGACAGTTATGCCGAGAGGTGAGGGTGAAAAGATATCAGGAACCCAAAAGGCTGCAATTCTATTGATTGCACTTGGACCTGAAAAATCTTCAACGATATTTAAACATCTAAAAGAAGAAGAAATAGAAGAACTAACGCTGGAGATTGCAAATACAAGAAGCGTGACGCCCCAGGTAAAAGAAGAAGTAATTGATGAATTTTATCAGGTGTGTTTAGCACAGCAGTATATTGCGGAAGGCGGTATTTCTTATGCCAAGGAACTTTTGGAAAAGGCGCTTGGCAGTGAAAAAGCGCTTGATGTAATCGGCAAGCTGACTGCATCTTTGCAGGTAAAGCCTTTCGAATTTATACGAAAGACGGATGCGGCACAGCTTTTAAACTTTATTCAGGATGAGCATCCCCAGACGATTGCACTTATTTTGTCTTATTTGTCAGCAGCACAGGCAGCGCTTATCGTTTCTGCACTGCCGCCCAACAGGCAGGCTGATGTTGCAAAGCGTATTGCAGTGATGGACAGAACCAGTCCCGAGGTAATCAAGGAAGTGGAAAAAGTGCTTGAATCAAAGCTTGCATCACTGGTGAATCAGGATTATACCATTATTGGTGGTGTAGATGCAGTGGTAGATATTTTAAATACAGTGGACCGGGGTACAGAAAAGCACATCATGGAAACGCTGGAAATCGAAGAGCCAGAGCTTGCAGACGAGATCAGAAAGAAAATGTTTGTATTCGAGGATATTCTTCTTTTGGACGACCGTGCGATTCAGAGAGTGCTGCGTGATGTGGATAATAATGATCTAGGTCTTGCCCTTAAGGGTGCAAATGAACAGGTGCAGACCGTGGTATTCAACAATATGTCTAAACGTCTTGCTGTAATGATCAAGGAGGATATGGAATTCATGGGACCTGTACGTATGAAGGACGTAGAGGAAGCACAGCAGAAGATAGTAAATATTATCAGAAAGCTTGAAGATTCCGGTGAGATTGTCATTTCCAGGGGTGGAGGTGACGAAATCGTTGTCTAATTTGTATAAGTCGGGCTGGGTTGTTGTGAACGAGGATGCCCGCGTAATAGATGTAAATGATTTGATAAAAAAACGGCTTCAGGAAAATGTTTCTGCCAGAATGTCCCATTCGGAGGCAGATCCGCAGGAGGAGGATGGGGGCTTTTCTTCTGGAATAGCGGCCGAAAAGATAGATGCACTGCTTGATCCTGATGGTGAAGGGACTGTTCTCAAAAACAATTCTCTGGAAGAATTGGAGGCGGTAAATCGGGAACTGGAAGCAGCAAGGGGAGAACTTGAGCAAGTAAAAGAAGAGACCAGCAGGATGCTGACGGAAGCGAATGTTCAGATAGAGCAGATGCGTAAAAATGCACTGGAGGAAGCAAAAACCCAGGGGTATCGGGAGGGCTTTGATCAAGGAATGGCAGAAGCCCAGGCTGAAAAAAATGTGTATTTAAACAAACAGGCTCAACTTGAAGAAGAGTACCGTCAGAGAATTGATGCGCTGGAGCCTGAGTTCATAGAAACCCTTACAGGTATCTATGAACATATTTTTAGGGTGGACTTAAGTGTGTATCATGATCTTGTGGTTCATCTGCTGACAGATGCCATGCAGAAAACGGACACTGCGCGAAATTATATTGTGCATGTTTCCAAGCAGGACTATCCTACAGTAAGTGCTGCGAAAGAGAAAATTCTGGAGGAGACCGGAACGCTGCCATCGAATTTGGAAATTATATCTGATATGACGCTTTCCGTTTCCCAGTGCATGATTGAAACAGAGGATGGAATTTACGATTGCTCTCTTGGAACGGAGCTTGAGGAATTAAGAAGAAAGTTAATGCTTATAACTTATAAGAAATAATTGAAGTCATAAAGGCGGAAGCTGAATTGGTCACACAGGAAATTAATTTTGAAAAATACATAAATGTAACAAGAGAAAATTTCTTTAAGGTCAAGGGAAAGGTTGCTAATGTAGTTGGACTTACCATTGAATCTATTGGACCGGCCGCAAAGCTGGGGGATATCTGTATGATCTATCCTTCCATTAGTGATTCCAATGCGCATGCTGCTTTAGCGGAAGTAGTGGGATTTAAAGAGGGAAGAAATTTACTCATGCCCTATCAGAATGTAGAGGGAATCGGCCCCGGCAGCAGTGTGGAAAATACTGGTGCACCTTTAAAGGTACAGGTGGATGAAGGGCTTTTAGGGCATACGCTGAATGGGTTTGGAAAATCGGATGATGACATGATTTTAACCGGAGAGGAATACTCTGTGGAAGCCAAGCCGCCTGATCCCATGAAGCGTAAAATTATAGATGAGGTTCTGCCTTTGGGGGTAAAGGCGGTAGATGGCCTGATTACAGTGGGAAAAGGGCAGAGAATTGGAATCTTTGCCGGTTCTGGAGTAGGCAAGTCCACTCTGATGGGAATGTTTGCCAGAAATACAAAAGCAGATATCAATGTGATTGCCCTGATTGGAGAAAGAGGCAGAGAAGTACGAGAGTTTATAGAAAGAGACTTAGGGCCTGAAGGAATGCGCCGCTCGGTGGTAGTGGTTGCAACTTCTGATAAGCCGGCCCTTGAACGTAAAAAAGCGGCACAGACGGCTACTGCTATTGCGGAGTATTTTCGTGATCAGGGAAAGGATGTACTGCTTATGATGGATTCCTTGACACGTTTTTCTATGGCCCAGAGGGAAATTGGATTGGCAAGCGGAGAACCGCCCGTATCAAGAGGATATCCGCCCAGTGTTTATTCTGAGATGCCAAAGCTTTTAGAGAGGGCAGGCCGGTCTGACAAAGGTTCTATTACAGGCCTTTATACAGTACTGGTTGATGGGGATGATTTTAATGAACCCATTACAGATACGGCGAGAAGTATTTTAGACGGACATATTATGCTGAACCGGAAGCTGGCACATAAAAACCATTATCCTGCAATTGATGTGCTGCAGAGCATTTCCAGGTGCATGAGCCAGATTGCAGAAAAAGAACATAAAAGCTGTGCAGGACGCCTTAAGAATGTGCTGGCTACTTATAGTGAGGCAGAGGATCTGATCAATATAGGTGCTTATAAGGCGGGAAGCAACCCGGGAATTGATTATGCAATTCAGAAGATAGAAGAGGTCAATCAGTTTTTGATGCAGGATGTGGGTGATAAATATACATTTGAAGAGTCAGTTGCATTGATGAAAAAAATCTTTGCAGAAGAATAGCCGGCGGTAAACAGGTTTGAAACATTTGTGGCAGAAAGCTGGTTTGGGGCATAGGCTTAACATAAGACGCTTCCGGCATGGAGGAGAAATGGCAAAGTTTATATATCGTATGCAGAGCATACTTGATATTAAAGAAAAAATGGTGGATCAGGCAAAGATGGAGTTTGCGGCTGCCAGAATGCGTCTTAACGAAGAAGAGGAAAAACTGCAGAATCTTATTTTGCGGAAAACAGCTTATGAGGAGCAGGGAAGAAAACTTAGGCGTGACAGTCTAAAGGTGATGGAGATCATGGAAAATAAGGAAGCCATTACCAGAATGGAAGAGTTTATTATCCTGCAAAGAAGGCAGGTAAAGAAGGCAAGTGATCAGTTTGAAGCAGCGCGGATAAAGCTTCAGACTGCCATGCAGGAGAGTAAGACGCAGGAAAAACTTAGAGAGAAGGCTTTTGATGAGTTTATGCGGGAAGAAAATGCCAGAGAAGCTAAGGAAATAGATGAGCTTGTCAGTTATACTCATGGACGCAGATAGGAAGGTGTGGATTTAAAATATGCCGATGGATGATACATTAGAATTAAGCCCCGATGAAGCAAAACAGGCAAAGCAGCGGCTTAAGGAAGAAAAGAAAAAAATAAAAAAAGAACAAAAGGAACAGCGCAAGGCGGCTAAAGCCAGGGCAAAGGAGATTGCAAGTGAGGAGGCCAGTCTTTCGGAGGAAGATGAAGGCGGAAGCGGCTCTGTTTTTGCGGTCACATTTGTAATCGTTTTGGTGTGGATTGGTATTTTATGTCTGGTGGTAAAACTGGACTTTGGAGGATTTGGAAGCAATGTATTAACGCCGGTTCTTAAGAATGTGCCGGTACTTAATTTGATTCTTCCTAAAAATACTGAGGTTGTAGTGGAGAATAGCGAAAGCGAAGAATATGGAGGGTACACCAATCTGCGCGAGGCCGTGGATTATATTAAAGAGCTTGAGCTTGAACTGGAACGTGCACAGTCTGCCGAGACAGACAGTTCCGGTGAAGTGGATCAACTGAAAGCTGAAGTGGAAAGGCTTAAGACGTTTGAAGACAGTCAGGTAGAATTTCAAAGAATTAAGACTGAGTTTTATGAAGAAGTGGTATATGCAGAAAATGGACCTGGCATAGAAGAATATAGAAAGTATTATGAACAGATGGATCCTGCCACAGCAGAATATTTGTATAAACAGGTGGTGGTTCAGTTAGAGGAAAGCAATGAAATCAAGGAATATGCACAGGCATATTCTTCCATGAAAGCCAAGGAAGCTGCCGGTATTTTTGAAGCAATGACAGATAATCTCGAACTGGTGGCACGGATACTGGGTGCAATGGATGCGGATAGCAGAGGGAAAATTTTGGGTGTAATGGATGCCGAAATAGCGGCGAGAGTGACCAAATTGATGGATCCCGAATCTTAAGAAATCCGCTCCTTAAACCGATATATTCTATGTACCTTGAAAAAAAGTCCTTATGGACAAAAGTTCCTATGGGCTTATAAAGAAAGGAGGAGAGTAAATGACGAGTACACCTGTAAAAAGCGTGGGGCAGCTTCTGAACTTTACAGAAAGTAAAAATCCCCCCAAAATGACAGGCGGTATGAACCAGATGGGCAGCTTTGGAGATGTGATGAGCAGAACGCAAAGCGGCGGCTTGGGCAGTCAAAGCCAGAATGCAGCTACAAGAAAAACCGGTAAAACACCGGCTGCAGCGCAGACTAGCCGCAAGGAGATTGCAAAGTCCGAAAAAACTGCCAAAGAATCTTTTAAGACAGAAGATGTGACAACGAAACAGAGTCAGGCAGCAGAAGAAGCAGGCAGAGAAATGACGGAGGATGTGGCAAAAGAACTGGGAGTTACAGTAGAAGAAGTGGAAAAGGCGATGGAAGAGCTTGGAATTTCTGCGGTTTCACTTTTGGATCCTTCCAACTTAAGACAGCTTATTTTGCAGATAAGCGGTGAGCAGGATGCCACAGCACTCTTAACAGATGAAGGCCTTTTTGCAAAGCTTCAGGCATTGCTGGATGCGGCGGCGCAGATCAAGGCAGGGCTTGCCGAAGAACTTAACATTTCCCCGGAGGATATGCAGTCTTTGCTTAAAGCAATGGAAGATGGCAAAAATCTGCCGGCAGGAGAAGGTTTGGGGCAGGAAGCTTTAAATGCAGCAGAAGAAAACACACCCCAGATTACAGTGGAAGTAAAAGCCGGAGGCGATGAGATCAAGCTTAGCACTGATGAGAAAGGCAACGTTACAGGAACTGTAGAGGTTATACCGTCAGATGCAGAAGAAACTACTACGGGACAATCCGCTGATGCCCAGGAAAAAAACAGTGGACACGGAAAAGAACAGTCTGAAAATATGATGCATGCAGGAAATCAGTTACTTGAGGGCTTGCAGCAGGATAAGATTCAGACTGCGGAAGTATCTTTTGAACAGACCACAGCATATTTCGGTGAGCAGACACAGGATATTATGAATCAGATTATGGACTATATGAAGATTCAGTTAAAGCCTGGCATGGAACAGTTGGAAATGCAGCTGCATCCGGCAAGTCTTGGCACAGTGCAGGTACAGTTAGCTGCAAGAGGTGGTGAGATTACAGCCCAGTTCCACGTGCAGAATGAAACAGTGAGGGCAGCAATAGAAAGCCAGATTTCCACTTTACAGGAAAGCTTTAAGGAACAAGGCGTTAAAGTACAGGAAATTCAAGTAACTGTAGAGAGCCACGGATTTGAAAGCAATCTTTGGCAGGGGCAGTCAAGAGAAGAAAATGCTTCCTCACAAAACAGCAGAAAGTCACCCAGAAGAATTAATTTAAATGAGTTGGACGGTGTGTTTGAAGAGAGTGCAAGTGAAGAAGAAGTACTTGCCGCCAAAATGATGGAAGCAAATGGAAACACAGTAGATTATACTGCATAACAAACACGATAAATGTAGAAAGGAGTAAAAATGTCATTAACAGCAGTAATAGAAAATGGAAAAGTTGTAGAAACGACTTCCCAGACTTCAACCAAAAAAGCAGCCAGCAGCAGCGGCATGGATAAGGATGCTTTCTTACAGCTATTGGTAGCCCAGATGAAATATCAGGATCCGTTAGAGCCTACTTCGAATACAGAGTACATATCACAGTACGCAACCTTTTCGCAGGTAGAGCAGATTCAGAACATGGCAGCGACTATGGAATTATCCAGAGCATCTTCAATGGTTGGAAAGCTTGTGGAAATCAGGACAATGACTAATACGGGAGATTACAAGAGCGTTCAGGGTTCCGTAGAGTATGTCACTTATGAGAATGGGAAAGCATATGTTTCTGTTGACGGTGCTTTATATTCAGCAGATGATGTGGTAGCAATCATAGATGAGACCTATCAGACAGCATTTGATCTTGCAGTAGCGTTTGTGACTGCATTGGGAAAACTGCCTAAGGTAGAAAATCTTACAATTGCTGACAGAGAAAGTGTAGAGACGCTTCAAAAGGGCTTTAACAGCATGACTGCATATCAACAGTCATTTATTCCAGAGGAATATATAAAAACACTCCAGAAATATGTTGAGAGAATGGCAGAGCTGGTAAAGGCAGAAGAAGATAGCAAAGGTGATGGAGAAGGCGAAGGTGAAGGAAGCGGCGACGACACAGGAACAGAAGGTGAAGGCGGCGGAGAAAGCACCGAAGCAGCCGGAGGCGTAGAGGCATAATTTTTAGCAGGATGCGGAGCAGCTACTCAAGGAGGAGGGAAATATGAAAATTCAAAATAATGGATTCCTTTCAATTGAACAGCTCAAGGATCAGTACTTAAACCAGAACAAAGCAGTTATGCCGGTTAAGAGCACAGATGGAAGATCATTCCAGGAAATTCTGGAAAGCAGCCAGAGCAGAAGTGGCGGAGAAGTAAAATTTTCCAAGCATGCAGCAGGAAGACTGGCAGATCGGAATATCGAGCTTACGTCGGGACAGATGGAACGTTTGCAGGAGGGTACCCAGAGAGCACAACAGAAAGGGATTAAAGAATCACTGGTGATCGTGGATCAACTGGCATTTATCGTAAATATTCCAAATAGTACGGTAGTGACGGCAATGAGCCAAAATGATGCAGTGGAAAATGTATTTACAAATATTGACGGAGCCGTAATTATTTAGCCGGACCTTATGGAGGCTTTAAGCTTTCGACTGACAGAGAAAGCGTGCGGCAATAAGTTTAAGGAGGTCATTTCGTTATGATGAGAGCATTGTTTGCTGGTGTGGCAGGTCTTAGAACACACCAGACAAGAATGGACGTTATTGGTAATAATATTGCCAATGTTAACACAACAGCCTACAAATCACAGTCTATGACATTCAGCGACCTGATGTATCAGACCACACAGGCAGCATCCGGCGCTAATGCAACTACAGGTGTGGGTGGTGTGAATGCAAGACAGATTGGTCTTGGTTCAAAGACAAGTGCAATTAAAACAGCAATTTCTACCCAGGGAGCCAGCCAGACTACCAACGATCCCTTTGATGTTATGATTTCAGGGGATGCATTTTTTGTAGTCAGCAACGGTTCTACCAACTTTTTCACAAGAGATGGTTCCTTTTATATTGATGGAAAAGGTAATCTGGCAATGACCAGCAATGGTTATAATGTTATGGGATGGCAGCTTGATACCGATCCTAATAATGCAGGAAATATCAAAAAGGATACGGTAAGCGCACTGCGTATTATGACACCGGAAAATATGACTTACCCGCCGGAAGCAACTTCCAAGGCAACCATCAGCGGCCAGGTGGATAAATTTGATCCGGATATTAATGCTTCTTCCGGAAGAATTATGAATCTGGACTTTTTTGACAATCAAGGATATAAATACACAGCAAAGCTGAGCGTCCATGCAGTTGATGGAGACAAAGGACAGTTTGCAGTAAGGTTCGATGATATCTTAAATGCAAATGGAAAGAGCATTTTTGCTGCTGTTGCTGATGGTGGCAATGGTATTACGCCGGGAGACGTAGTGTTATCTACAGGCGTCGGCAATGCAACAGCCACAACACCGGTTACCCTTCCTAATGGAAAAGCAGCAGGGAGAGGGACTGCCAGTCTGAATTATGTAAATGGCCAGGGGACTTTTGAAAACGTAAATGGGACTGCCGGAACTGCAGGCGGTTCCACTATTGCCCTTCATTTTAACAATGCGGCAGGAGCCAGTACCCTTAACTTTTCAGACATTGAAATTGATTTTTCAAATACTCAAAATTACAATGTTAATGCAACCTCTACCATTGGCGCTGTAGCCGGTGAGCCTAATGGAAATGGTTCTGGACGTAAGATTGGTGAGATGAGCGGTATTACCATTCAGAAGGATGGAATGATTTATGCGTCCTATGACAATGGATGTACTAAGCTCCTTGGACAGATTGCAGTGGCAACCTTTGCCAATCCTTCCGGTCTTGCAAAAGAAGGGGATAACCTTTACTCGGCAACCATGAACTCCGGTGAATTTGATGGTATTGGAGAGGATATTACAGAAGGCGGCGGGTACATGAATTCCGGTATATTGGAAATGAGTAATGTGGATCTTGCTGCTGAATTTACAGAAATGATCACTACCCAGAGAGGTTTCCAGGCAAACAGCCGTATCATTACGGTTTCGGATACGCTTTTAGAGGAACTTACGAATCTGAAGAGATAATTTTATATTGAGATGACATGAGTTTATAAATGTGGTAATATAAATTATATAGCGGAGAGGGAACCAAAAAAGCTGGTTCCCTCTAATCATTAACATAAGGACGGCTGGCAGAGCTTGGCATCCGCTGTTTAACATAAGGATGGCTGGCAAAGCTTGGCATCCGTAGTTTGGTATTAATATAGTCCTTTTTTACTATTAAAGAATTTTATGATGATTTCTCAAAAATAGCATGGAGGAATACGTAATATGATTGAAGTAACAAAGATAAATGGGACAAAAGTGCTGATAAACCCCGATTTAATGGAACTTGTGGAGGAAACGCCGGATACAGTTATTTCATTTACCACAGGCAGAAAAATAATTGTAAAAGAAAGTAGACAAGAAGTAAAAAATCTTGTAAAATTGTATCGAAAGGAAATTTTTGCGGATTAACGTAAAAAAAGGTGTAAAACAGTGGATTTAGCGTCAATTTTAGGCCTGCTGCTTTGCTTGGTCATGTTCATATATGGCATTATAGATAATGCAGGTGCGTCAAATTTTGGAAGATATCTGGATTTTCCATCAGCGGTTATTACTTTTGGAGGTTCTTTCTTTGCGGTTTTGGCATCCTTTTCCCTTTCCGATTTTACAGGAGGCCTGAAAAGCTTCATGCTGGTGTTTAAAGCACCCAGCACAGATGTCAGGGGTATGATACAAAAGATCATTGACCTGTCAAACGTAGCCAGAAAGGAAGGTCTGCTTTCTTTGGAAGAGGCCGCCGGTGATCTGGAAGATGAGTTCATGAAGAAAGGAATTCTTCTGATCGTGGATGGTACAGATCCCGAACTGGTGCGGGGCATTATGGAGACAGAGCTGATCAGTACAGAAGACAGACATAAGTCAAAAATTAATTTTTGGGAAACGCTAGGAGCTATGGGACCTGCTTGGGGTATGATTGGTACCCTGATAGGTCTTGTTAACATGCTTTATGAAATGGATGATCCTTCCAGTATTGGACCTTCTATGGCGGTTGCACTTATTACTACTTTGTATGGTTCTATTTTGGCCAACTGGATATGTGCACCAGTAGCATCCAAATTAAAGACAAATAATTCTAATGAAATTATGGTAAAAGAAATTATGATAGAGGGACTTCTCTCCATACAGGCAGGAGAAAATCCCAGAGTTATTGAAGAAAAGCTGAAATCTTTCCTTTCACCCGGTGAACGGGCTACACAAGAAGACGGAGGTGAAGAAGATGGCTAAAAGAAAACCGGATGAACCGCCCAAAGGCGCTCCGGCGTGGCAGTCCACGTTTGCCGATCTTATGAATCTTCTTCTTTGCTTCTTTGTTATGCTGTTTTCCATGTCTACAATGGATGCACAGAAATTTGAATTATTAGCGGCGTCTTTTAACCAGACCTTCAGCATTTTTTCGGCTGGGGCTTCTACAATTGGAGAGGGAGTTATGGTCGGCATGGGAGTCAGTCAGTTAAATGAACTGGCTGAGTATATCAACAGCACCGGGAGGGATGATGAAGGAGAAACAATTCCGGAGGATCTGGAATCTGCTGCGGACATGATGGAAGAAGCTAAAATAAAAGAATCCGAACAGTTAGCAGGTAAAATAGAAGAAGCATTGGATGAAAAGAATTTGGGAAAAGAAGTTGATATTGAGTTTACTTCCCAATATGTTCAGCTTACATTAAATGGTGCACTTTTGTTCGACTCTGGAAGTGTGGAAATTAAAGAGGAAGCACTGCCCTTGATGAATCAGCTTGGAATTATCCTGCAGAGATTCAGTGAAGGAGTAATTGAAATTGAGGGGCATACAGATAATGTTCCCATGTCAGGAGCCAAGTATTCCAATAATGATGAGCTAAGCAGTGGGCGTGCACTTTCTGTTTTTTATTATTTGAAAGAAAATACTATGCTTGATATAACCAAAATCAAACATTCTGGAAGAGGCGAATATGATCCTGTTGCGGATAATTCCACAGAGGAGGGAAGAGCCAAAAACAGAAGAGTAGTAATTAAAATATATAATTCATTGAGTTCCTATTAATTTTGGAATAATGAAGAAAGGTTGTAGTAGATATGAAAAAGAATCTGATTTCCATAGTGATATTGGCATTGCTGGTGGTGAATCTTGTTTTGACAGCTATTATGATGTTTGGGGTTATGAGTACCAATAAAAAAACAGCGGCGCTGGTAGGTAAGATTGCTTCAGCAATCAGTCTTGATTTAGGAGAAAGTGCAGAGGGAGGAGAAACGGTAAAAGAAGTTTCGATAGCGGATACGGCTACCTATACGATTGCAGATATGACGATTCCTCTTAAGAAAAGCGAGCCTACAGAAGATGGCGAGGTAGATGATAAAGATCATTACGCACTGATTTCTGTTACCATATGTATGGATAGTACAAGTAAAGATTATAAAACTTATGGTGAGGAAATTGCTGCCAGAGAGGATTTGATTAAAGGACAAATCAATGATGTAGTCAGTCAGTTTACCATAGAGGATATTAAAGCAGATTCTCGACTTGTAAAGGATGAGATATTAAAGAAGATTCAGGAACTCTTTAATTCAGATTTTATTTTTGATGTAACGCTGCCTAAAGAAAATTACCAATAAATAGCGGGTTTCACGAATGTGTTTACTTAGAAAGAACGACATAAATAAAGGAGGTGAAAACTCGTGGGCGAGGTATTATCTCAAAGCGAAATAGATAATTTACTTGCAGCGTTAAGCAACGGTGAGTTAGACGTTGATCAAATGCAGGAATCGGGAGACCGGCAGGTTAAAGATTATGATTTTAAACGGCCTACGAAGTTTTCCAAAGAGCATTTAAGAACTCTTGAGATTATATATGAACATTATGGGAGGCTGCTTTCCACAAATCTCCCGGTTTATTTAAGGAAAAACATACAGGTATCGGTAGCAAGTTCCGAGACGGTTATCTTTTCTGAATTTACCAATGCGCTTTCCAATCCTGTTATTTTAGGAATTGTGGATTTTAATCCATTGCCTGGAAATATTATTATAGAGTTATCTCCCAATCTTGGATTTGCCATGATCGACCGTATGCTGGGCGGGCAGGGAGTGCCTCTTGAGAAAAGCAGAGACTTTTCAGAAATTGAGATGACAATTCTACAGAAATTGATCGTTGTCTGTATGCAGCTTATGCGCGAACCGTGGAAAAATGTAATTGATGTTAATCCTATGATGGAGAGAATTGAAACCAATGCACAGTTTGCACAGGTGATTGCACCCAGCGACATGATTGCAATTGTTTCGCTGAACGTTAAGATTGGCGATGTAGAAGGATTTATGAATATATGTCTTCCCTTTTTTACGCTAGAAGATGTGATGGATAAGTTGAATACCAAGTATTGGTTCTCAACAATGCAAAAAGATGATAAAGTAGATTATGAGGAGCATATTGAATCGCTCATAAAGAGAATAGATGTACCGGTAAAAGCAGTCCTGGGAAAAAGTTTGGTATCAGTCAATGATTTCTTAAACCTTCAGGTAGGAGATATCATACGATTAGATGCAAGAGTAGATTCAGAGATGGAAGTATTTGTTGGTAATATTAAGAAATTTACTGCACTTCCGGGATCTAATAGGGATCAATACGCGGTCCGAGTGGCATCAGTGATAAGGGAGGAGGAATAAGGCATGGACGGAATGTTATCACAAGATGAAATACAGGCATTGCTTGCCGGCATGGATTTGTCAGGTGAGACAGATGCATCACAGCCGGCTGATACAGAAGATAATGATGTGGCAATAGACGAGAGTCTGCTTGCGGATGATGAAAGAGATGCCGTTGGAGAAATTGCCAATATTAGTATGGGCTCTTCAGCAACCACCCTGTATTCTCTTGTTAATAGAAAAGTTGACATTACGACGCCTGTAGTGAAGCTGGCCAGATGGAGCAATGTAGTAGAGGAATACGAACGTCCCTGTGTATTCATTCAGATACGGTATACGGCAGGTTTAGATGGCTCAAATATTATGGTGTTAAAAGAGCATGATGTGAAGGTTATTACAGACCTGATGATGGGCGGGGATGGCAGCAATACAGAAGGTGAGCTGGGGGAACTGCATTTAAGTGCAATTTCAGAAGCGATGAATCAGATGATGGGAGCAGCCGCAACGAGCATGTCTACCATGCTGGGAAAGATGATTGATATCAGCCCCCCAGAGGCAAGTTTGGTAGATTTAAATGAGTTTAAGAGTGGCGATGATATTGCACCTTTCCTAAATGATACTTTTGTTAAAATTACATTCAGGATGCAGATAGATGATCTGGTTGACAGTAATATTATGCAGATTTATCCAATAGATTTTGCTAAGGGCTTGTACGAGACGCTTATTTATGGACAGGGATCTGAGAAAGAAGACGCAGCGCCAGCGCCAGAAGCTTCTCCGGCACCAGCACCTGCTGCAGGCCAGCCCGCTGCAAACCAGATGAACGCGGGCAGCCAGCCGATGATGGGCATGGGCGACCAACAGATGGGAATGCCTCAGATGAACATGCAGGGCATGGGAATGCCTATGAATATGGGAATGCCTCAGATGAACATGGGAATGCCCATGAATGGAATGCAGGGCATGGGGATGCCCATGAATATGGGAATGCCTCAGATGAATATGCAGAGCATGAATATACAGCCTGCACAGTTTCAGAATTTTAGTACTGACGTGAGTGCATTGGTTGCACAGGAAAACATAGATCTGATTAAGGATGTACCATTAGAGGTTACAGTTGAACTTGGAAGGACGCATAAATCTATATCGGAAATATTGGACTTCGCACCGGGAACGATTATCGAATTAGATAAGATAGCCGGTGAACCTATAGACGTATTAGTAAATGGCAAATTTGTAGCAAAGGGCGAGGTTGTAGTAATTGAAGAAAGTTTTGGTGTCCGTGTAACTGAAATAATAAAGTAAAAAGGTAGGAGAAAAAACATGGCAAAAAATATTTTAATTGTTGATGATGCGGCTTTCATGCGTATGATGATTAAGGACATTTTAACCAAGAATGGTTATAATGTAGTTGGCGAGGCCGAAAATGGTGCAAAGGCTATTGAAAAATATAGCGAATTAAAGCCTGATCTGGTACTTATGGATATTACTATGCCGGAAGTTGATGGCATTGCTGCATTGAAGAAAATCAAAGGGGCAGATCCCAATGCCCTGATCATTATGTGTTCTGCAATGGGACAGCAGGCGATGGTTATTGAATCAATTCAAGCAGGTGCAAAGGACTTTATCGTAAAACCTTTCCAGCCTGACCGTGTTCTTGAAGCGGTGAAGAAGGTAGTAGGCTAATATGCTCCTTTCAGTTACTACAGGGATGGACAGTTATATTCAGTTTGTTACAGTGCTTATTCTTTTTGTTTTAGTGCTTGGCATAACTTATCTGGTAACAAAATGGATAGCGAATTATCAGAAGGGAAAGACTATAGTTGGTAATTTAGAAGTGATCGAAACTTGCAGGATTACTTCAAATAAGTATGTCCAAATTGTAAGGGCCGGAAGCAAGTATCTGGTGATTGGTTTAGGGAAGGACGAAATACACATACTTTCAGAACTATCGGAGGAACAACTGGATTTACAGGATACTCATAGAGAGAAACCTGCAAGCTTCCGTAGTATTTTTGATGAGGTAAAAAGGCTGAAGGAAAAAGAGAAGGACTAAAGGGCAAGGCAGTAAATACTATGAAAAAGAAGTATGCCGTAAAAAAAATAATAAAAATGATATGCCTGCTGATGACGGTAGGCATATTGTGTATTATTCCCCAATTAGATGCTAAGGCATCTGCAATGGATACCGATCTTACGGGTGAACAGGAGCAGAGAACCAATATAGATGAGCCTGGCAGTTCTGATTCAAGGGATGACTTATCGGAAATAAATATTGCAAATAATATGACAGTAACAGTGAGCAACGGCAACGGGCAGGTTAATGGAACATTGCGCATTTTGCTGACGCTGACCATGATAGCATTGGCTCCGCTTATGCTGATTATGCTTACTTCTTTTACCAGAGTCATTATTGTGCTTCATTTTACCAGAGCAGCCTTAAATACCCAGACTGCACCGCCTAATCAGGTGATGATTGGATTGGCTTTGTTTTTAACTTTTTTTATTATGCAGCCAACAGCAACGAAAATTTATCAAGAAGCTATTGTCCCTTTTGATCAGGGCGAGATTACGCAGGAAGAGTTTTTTGAAGCGGGAATAGAGCCTTTAAGGGAATTTATGTACAGGCAGACGCAGACGAAAGATGTGAAGGTTTTTATGAGTATCAGTGGAACGGAATGGGATGGTTCGCTGGATGCAATCCCTCTTACTGTTCTGGTACCCAGTTTTGTTGTTGGAGAATTAAGGCAGGCATTTATCATTGGTTTTTTGATATATATTCCATTTATTGTAATTGACATGGTGGTGGCGTCTACCCTGATGAGCATGGGTATGATGATGCTTCCGCCTACAACGATTTCTATGCCTTTTAAAATTCTTTTGTTTGTATTAGCAGACGGGTGGAATTTAATTATAGTAAATCTTGTGGAATCATTTTATAAGTAGCTTAAGTTTGAAAGGAAGTGAAAGAGCATGACAATTGGTGAGGTTACTGCGGTTGCCAGTTCGGCATTATATCTGGTTATAAAGGTTGCGGCACCGGTTCTGCTGGTATCCTTGTGTGTAGGACTTACAGTCAGTATTTTTCAGACAGTTACCTCCATTCA
Organism: Lachnospiraceae bacterium UBA7199; assembly: GCA_002490775.1. Classification (GTDB taxonomy): domain Bacteria; phylum Bacillota; class Clostridia; order Lachnospirales; family Lachnospiraceae; genus Suilimivivens. Next base: position 58,325 of record DKUR01000011.1, read on the forward strand.
GGAACAGACGCTTACATTTGTGCCTAAAATCATTTCAGTTTTTTTGGCCTTGATTGTGTTAGGTAACTGGATGTTGAATGAGTTATCAGGTTTTATGATCAGCCTTTGGTCTGATTTTAGTGTTTATACAAGGTAACAGGGATGATTGATTACACATTTACCTATGGGGATCTTGAATATTTTCTGCTGGTATTTATGAGAGTTATCAGTTTTATATTTGTAGCTCCTTTTTTCAGTATGAGTAATATGCCCAGAAGAATAAGGATAGGTTTTAGTTTTTTTGTGGCTCTTTTACTTTACCAGTCAGTTCCCAGACAGCCTATTGTGTATGATACGCTGATTGGCTATTTCGTTATTGTAATGAAGGAAGTTCTTACTGGTCTTTTAATAGGGTTTGCTGCTAATTTGTGTGCTTCCGTAGTGGCATTTGCAGGGCATATTGCCGATATGGAAATGGGGCTTTCTATGGCCAGCATGTTTGATCCTACTACCAGAGAGAATTCTACAATTACTGGTATTTATTATAATTATATGGTATTGCTCATGCTTATGATATCTGGCATGCACAGATATTTGATACAGGCACTGGCAGAAACCTATACGCTGATACCTGTAAATGGTGCAGTAATAAGAAGTGACACATTGCTTTCAGCTATGATAGAGTTTATGGCAAATTATATTATTATTGGTTTTCGCATCTGCCTTCCGATTTTCGCAGTTATGACTATTTTAAATGCAGTACTTGGCGTTTTGGCAAAGGTTTCACCTCAGCTTAACATGTTTGCTGTAGGTATTCAGATGAAAGTGCTGGTAGGCTTAAGCATTTTGTTTTTGTCAACAGCAATGCTCCCAGGCGCGGCTGATTTTATATATGATCAGATGAAGCATATGGTAGTTACCTTTACGGAGGCTATAATGTGACACAAAAACATGAAACATTAATACAATTTAATCTGCAGTTTTTTGCAAAAGACGGACCTGGCGGTGAAAGAACAGAAGAGCCTACCTCCAAGAAATTAAGTGATGCCAGGAAAAAAGGGCAGGTTGCAAAGAGCAAAGAGGTTGCAAGTGCTTTGGGATTGTTTTCTTTTTTTATGATTCTTAAGCTGTATGTTGGTTCCATTGGGAGCAGTTTTATTATGGGATTTCATGTGGTTTATAACCAGATTCCTGATGTGATCAAAAATTATAATGGGGATATTCCGGTAGCGGCTCTTGGTACTTTGGTCCGCAGCATGATGCAGCAGCTTGGTTTGATAGTAGCACCTGTTTTATTGGTGGGGTATGTAGTGGCATTTGTAAGCGATCTTGTACAGGTCAAGTGGAGTCCGACTACGCAGCCGCTAAGACCTAAGCCCAATAAACTCAGCCCGATGAATGGTATTAAGCGATTATTTTCTGTTGCTTCACTGCTTGAACTGCTCAAATCCATTGCCAAATTGGTTATAATCGGCTATGTGGTTTATTCTTATTTAAAGGATCGGATTGGGCAGATATTTTTGCTGTATGACATTACCTTAAATCAGGCCATTGGTTTGATTGGTGAGATTATCGTTGATATGGGTATCAGGATTGCGGCAGTGTATATGGTTCTTGCATATGTGGATTACAGGTATCAAAAGTGGAAATTCAGAGATGATATGAAAATGACCAAACAGGAAGTAAAAGATGAATACAAGAATATGGAAGGTGATCCACAAGTTAAGGGGAAACAAAAGCAGCGTATGAGGGAAGCTTCCATGCGGCGTATGATGCAGCAGCTTCCAGAAGCAGATGTGGTTATCACGAATCCTACGCATTACGCAGTGGCCATTAAGTATGATCCTGATAAATATGATGCACCTTATGTAATTGCAAAAGGAGAAGATTATTTAGCTCAGAAGATCAAGGATGTTGCAAAAGAAAATCATATAGAGATTGTGGAAAATAAGCCATTAGCCAGAATGCTTTATGCAAATGTTGAGATTGGGGAGCTTGTTCCTCCTGAGTTATATCAGGCAGTGGCTGAGGTACTTGCTTTTGTATATCATTTGAAAGGAAAAGTATCTTAAAAGTTATTTCAATAAAAAGAAAGGAGAATGGGCATGAAAAAAGCGGATATTGGCGTTGCGGCGTATTTACTGGCTGCATTTGTTATGATGATTGTGCCTATTCCCAGCGGACTTTTAGATGTACTGTTAGCATGTAATATTGCAATTGCATTTACAGTCATGTTCAGCGTAATGTTTTCAAAAGAAGTGCTGGATATTTCTTTCTTCCCAACAATTTTGCTGTTTACCACCATATTCAGGATTTCTCTTAATATTTCTTCTACGAGGCTGATTTTAACTACGGGAGATCCAGGGGCGGTTGTTTCCACTTTCGGAAGCTATGTAGGCGGCGGCGATTTGATTGTGGGCAGTATTGTGTTTATTATTTTGATATTGATACAGTTTATGGTTATCAATAAAGGTTCTGAGAGAGTTGCAGAAGTAACTGCCAGATTTACACTGGATGCTATGCCAGGTAAACAGATGGCAATTGATGCTGACCTAAATACCGGCGCCATTACAGATGAAGAAGCCATAAAGCGGCGTGAAAAAATCCAGGAGGAATCCAGTTTCTTTGGTTCGATGGATGGTGCTGTAAAGTACGTAAAAGGTGATGCTACAGCAGGCCTTGTTATTACAATGGTTAATATTATTGGCGGTATCGCAATGGGAGTGCTCCGGCAGAACCTTGATTTTGCCACAGCAGCAAATAAATATGTGATCCTTACCATAGGTGATGGCTTGGTCAGCCAGATTCCTTCTCTTTTAATTTCCTTGTCCACAGGTATTTTGGTTACTAAGGGATCAAAAGATGCTGATTTTGGAACCGTACTTGTAAGTCAGCTTTTTGGCGTACCCAAAGCGTTATATATTGTAGGAATGGTTTTGATAGGGCTTGGAGTTGTTACGCCTCTGCCCACTCTTATTTTTCTGGCATTGGGGCTTGTCTTTGTGGTAACCGGCAGAGCGATTGCAGGAACCATTGAAACTGCTCAGATAGAGAGAGAAGTAAGTGCAGATGAAGTGGCGGCGGAAGAAATCAGGCAGCCGGAAAATGTAAACAGCCTGCTGCAGGTGGATCCTATCGAATTGGAATTTGGTTATGGAATTATACCTCTTGCTGATGTTAATCAAGGGGGCGACCTGCTTGATCGTGTGGTAATGATCAGAAGACAGATTGCACTTGAGCTTGGTACTGTGGTGCCTATCATACGTCTGCGCGATAACATCCAGTTAAATCCCAATCAATATATTATTAAGATCAAGGGAATACAGGTCAGTGAAGGCGAGATTCTTTTTGACCATTATATGGCCATGAATCCGGGGTATGTGGAGGAAGAAATTACTGGTATACCTACTTTTGAGCCATCTTTCCATCTGCCTGCTATCTGGATTACAGAAGGACAAAGAGAACGGGCGGAAAGCATGGGATATACGGTAGTAGATCCGCCTTCCATTATAGCAACTCATTTGACAGAGATTATCAGGCAGTATATTTCCGAACTGCTTACCAGGCAGGATGTACAGAATCTTGTTGATAATTTAAGGGAAAGCAATCCTTCTTTGGTGGAAGAACTTGTACCCAAGCTTCTTGGCCTGGGAGAGATTCAAAAGGTTTTGCAGAATTTATTAAAAGAGGGCATTTCTATCAGAGATCTGCTTACGATTTTTGAAACGCTGGCGGATTATGCGCCTACAACAAGAGACACAGACATCTTAACGGAGTACGTGCGGCAAAGCCTTAAGAGAGCTGTTTCAAGCAAGTTTTTCCCTGCAAACGAAACAACCAGCGTGGTTACATTAGATCCCAAGCTAGAGCAGGAAATTATGGGCAGCGTAAAGCAGACGGAAACAGGTGCTTATTTGACTCTTGATCCGGAGAAGACCAAGGCAATCATGAAATCTGTGGGGAATGAAGTGACCAAATTGGAAAACCTTGGCAAGACGCCTATTGTTATTACTTCTCCTATTGTGCGAATGTACTTTAAGCGTCTTACGGAAGATTATTTTAGAGATTTGATCGTAGTTTCATATAATGAAATAGATAATAATATTGAATTACAGTCTGTAGGAATGGTGACAGCATGATAATTAAAAAATTTCAAGGAAAAACAGAAGCAGAAGCAGTGGCAAGCGCCAAAAAAGAGTTAGGCAGCAATGTCGTAATTATGAATGTAAAAAATATGAAAAAGAAGGGGCTGTTCAGCTTTTTAAGGCGCCAGTTGGTGGAAGTTACGGTTGCGCTTGAGGAAGAAACAGAACGCATGTCTGCTCCGGTGAAGGAGGAGGCAAGACGACAGCCATTGGTAGATGCAATTGCGAAAAAGCCTGTTTCTAATCCGGCGCCCGGTTCCATAACCAGTGCACTGAAAGATATTATACCGGAAGAGCCTTTATGGGATGCCAAATCAGGGGCTTTAAAGACAGAAAACAGGGACAGCAGTGTGATTGAGGAAAAGCTTGATAATCTACATACACTGCTAGAGCAACAACTGCAAAAACCGGAGGAGCTGGAAGGAGAAGCGGTCGAGGGGAAAGAAAGTGAAATCGAGCGTTTTATGAAGCTTTTGTATAATACTATGCTTGACAATGAAGTCAGTGAGAAGAATGCAAATCAGATTATTGATGAGCTGGAAAAGATCAATAAACCTAATATGCCTTTTGATCATGCACTGGCTAATATTTATCAGAAAATGATATTAAAATTTGGAAAGCCTGTGGAAATCACTGCGGCGGAAAAAGGTCCTAAGGTAGTATTTTTTGTAGGTCCTACAGGGGTAGGCAAGACGACGACTATTGCAAAGATTGCTTCCAAATTCAGCGTGGAAAACAAAAAGAAGGTGGTGCTTCTTACCGCAGATACTTATCGGATCGCGGCTGCGGAACAGCTTCGTACCTATGCAAATATTTTAGATATTCCTTTCCGGGTAATCTATTCTACGGAGGAAGTGGAGCAGGCACTGAAAGATTTTAAAAATTTTGATTTTATCTTAATTGATACAGCAGGCCATTCCTATCAAAACAGCGCTCAGCAGGATACAATGAATGAATTTGTTCATTCTGTAGATGGACTGGCAGAAAAGGAAGTATATTTGGTTTTAAGTGCTACCACAAAGTATAAAGATTTGATCAGTGTTGCTGATACTTATGCCGGAGCAGAGGATTTAAGGCTGATTTTTACAAAACTGGATGAAACAGCCACATTGGGAAATCTCTTGAATTTAAAACTTTATACAGGAGCACCCTTATCTTATGTCACATATGGACAAAATGTACCAGATGATATTGAGAAATTCAATCCACAAAAGACAGTAAAGAATCTTTTAGGCGGGAATAAGAAACAATAAAGAGAAAGCAGCGATAAAGTGAGGAAAATACATGGATCAGGCCGAACAACTGAGGAATATAATTAAAGCAGGTACAATTTCCAATAACAAGCCATTGGCAAGAGTTATTACGGTTACAAGTGGAAAAGGCGGTGTGGGCAAATCTAATACAGCGATTAATCTTGCCATTCAGTTTCGTAAAATGGGACAGAAAGTGATCATTTTGGATGCGGATTTTGGGCTTGCCAATATAGAGATTATGTTTGGTGCCGTACCCAAGCATAATTTGTGTGATCTGATTTATCAGGGAAAAAATATTCGGGAAATTATTACATGGGGACCTATGGAAGTAGGATTTATTTCAGGAGGCTCCGGCATTGCGGGACTTTCTAATTTAAATAAAGATTATTTGTGGTATATTATACGAAATTTGGAAGAATTGGACGCCATAGCAGATACAATTATAGTGGATACAGGAGCCGGAATTTCTGATGCTGTTTTGGAGTTTTTAGTAGCTAGTGGAGAAATTCTTTTGGTAACGACTCCGGAACCTACATCTATTACCGATTCTTATTCATTATTAAAGGCATTAAACAGACATCCCAGGTTTTCCAATGAGGCATCCCAGATCAAGGTGATTGCAAACAAAGTAAGTTCCCAGGAGGAAGGAGAAGTACTTTTTGGAAAGTTGAATGCAGTGGTAAGTGGATATTTAAAGCTTCCTATCACGTATTTGGATGCAGTGCCTGATGATGCGCAGCTTTCCCAGGCTGTTATGAAGCAGATGCCGGTATCTTTGCAGTCTCCTCAGGCAAAATCCGCATTGGCTTATGAAAGAATTGCAGAAAAACTGATGAATAAGGAGCCGGGGCAGAAGATTCAAAAACGGGGAATGGCAGCATTTTTTTCTCATATCGTGAACGGTAAAAAAATCTAGCTGGAGGTTGCTATGCTTTCAAAATATGTGAGGCCTGGAGATAAAATGGAAATACAGGCTATGGACCGCACAAAATATATTGATGAATTGGAAAAAAAGAAGATATATCCAACACAGGTGCTGGATATTTTATCAGCGGACAGACTTGAGATTCTTATGCCTATGGAAAAATCAAAATTGATTTTGCTGCCTGTGAATGCAGAATATGATCTTTATTTTTACACATCTTCAGGCGTATTCCAGTGCTTTGCAACAGTGATAGACAGGTATAAGTCGGATAAGCAGTATGTTCTTCTTATGGAGCTTACCAGCAATTTGAGAAAATTCCAGAGGAGAGAATATTACAGGTTAAGCTGCGCTTTGGAAATGAGTTCCAGACCTCTTGAAAAAGAGGAGATCGAGGCAGTGGAAAATGAAGAAAATGTACTGGTGCCCGGGCTTCCCTTAAAAAGAAGCGTTATTGTTGATATCAGCGGCGGAGGAATCCGGTTTGTAGGTAATTATGCCTATGAACCCGATAGTCTGGTTTATTGTAAATATAATCTGGTGGTGGATGGAAAATCAAAAGAATATATTTTGGTTGCAAAGGTTTTGGTAGTGAGAGAGTTAGATGACAGACCAGGAGTTTATGAACATCGGGCCCAATACATAAATATTGACACAGCCGATCGGGAAGAAATTATACGTTTTATCTTTGAAGAGGAGAGAAAGCACAGAAAAAAAGAAAAAGGACTATAAAATGATTATTATGCACTCATGAGAAGAATGATTTGTGATATACTAATGGCATACAAATAACAGATTGAGAGAAGTGAATTATGTTGAAGGCAGATGATGCAAAAGCCGGTAAAAAAATTGTTGCAATTGCCAGTTCTACCGGCGGACCTAAGGCATTGCAGATTTTGGTTCCTCTGCTGCCAGCGAACTTAAATGCACCTGTTATGATTGTTCAACATATGCCGGCAGGATTTACGCAGGCACTTGCCGCCAGGTTAAATACAATAAGTCCTCTTGCAGTTAAGGAGGCGGCGGAAGGCGATCTATTGATGCCGGGAGAGGCGTTTTTAGCCAGGGGCGGCAGACATATGCAAGCAGCAAAAAAAGGAGCCAGGCATTTGATTCATTACACAGATGAACCGCCTCGGGAAGGGGTGAGGCCTTGCGCAAACTATATGTATGAGTCATTGGCAGACTGCGATTTTGACGAGGTGGTTTGTGTTGTACTTACAGGAATGGGGGCAGATGGCACAGCGGGAATTAAAAATTTAATGAAAAAGAAAAAGGTAACGGTGTTTGCTCAAAGCGAAGCCACCTGTGCAGTATATGGAATGCCCAGAAGCATTGTGCTTTCAGGGCTTTCTAAGGGAGGAATTTCGTTAGAACAAATTGCACAGGAAATTATTAAGAACGTGGGGGTAATATAAGATGGATGTAAACCAGTATCTGGAAATATTTCTTGATGAAACAAGGGAACACTTGGAAAGTTTAAATGCTCAGATCCTTAAACTGGAGCAGGAGCCGGAAGATGCAGATACGATCAATGAGATTTTTCGTGCGGCTCATTCTTTGAAGGGAATGGCAGGTACCATGGGGTATAAGCGGATGCAGGCGCTTACCCATGATATGGAAAATGTGTTTTCTGAGATCAGAAATGGCACAATGAAGGTAAATTCTAATCTGGTGGATACTCTGTTCCAGTGCCTTGATGCACTTGAAGAGTATACTGCCAATATTCAGGAAACGGCTGATGAGGGTACAAATGACAATCAACAGCTTATTACGCAGTTGAATAAATATTTGAAATCCCAAGGAAATACTCAGCCGGAAGCAGAAAAAGCACCTGAATCACAAGAGCCTGTTCCAGAAGGCCCGGAAGAAAAGTGGCTGGATATAAAGATTGGCGAGTCTGAAAGACTAGTGTTTTCCAATGCAAAAGCACAGGGGAAAAATGTTTATGGGATTACCGTATGTGTGCAGGAAAGCTGTCTGTTAAAAGCTGCCAGAGCATTTTTAGTATATAAAGCAGTAGAGGAAAAGGCAGAAATCATTGTTTGTAATCCGCCGGCAAATGACATTGAGGATGAGCGGTTTGATTTAGACTTTAGTCTTATTGTTGTTTCTGATTGTGATCTGGAAGAGATTCTTAAATCAGCGAGAAATGTATCAGAAATTGAAAAAGTTGTCGGTGCTCCTTATGAATTTGAAGCTGTGGAAACTCTTGAACCCAAAGAAGTCAAAGAAACAGAGACAAAACCAGCAGTTTCAAGCCAGCCCCAGAATGCTCCAGCAAAAGCAAATGATAAGAAACCGGCTGGAAAGCCTGTGGTTAACAGGACAGTACGTGTGGATATTGAAAAGCTGGATGTGCTGATGAATCTGGTGAGCGAGCTAATTATTGCGAAGAATTCACTGGTTTCGGCATCAAATGCAGAAGGGGTTTCCGGTAACGGAGTTAATGAGCATATTGAATATTTAGAGAGTGTAACTACCAATCTCCACGAATCTGTTATGAAGGTTCGTATGGTTCCTATTGAAAGCGTTGTAAGCAAGTTCCCCAGAATGATCAGGGATCTTTCCAAAAAGCTGGATAAGAAGATGGAGCTGTATATGTCAGGTGAGGAAACAGAGCTTGACAGAACGGTGGTGGATGAGATCGGAGATCCTTTGATGCATCTTCTTAGAAATTCGGCTGATCATGGTCTTGAGTCAGCAGAGGTGCGTGCTGAAAGAGGAAAGCCTGAAGTGGGTTCTATTTTCCTTGATGCATATCAGGATGGAAATAATGTTGTCATAGAAGTAAGGGATGACGGTAATGGAATTGATGTGGAAGCCGTTAAAAATAAGGCCATTGAGCGTGAGGTTATTACGGCTGAACAGGCTGATAATATGAGTGAAAAGGATATCATTAACCTTTTGTTCCATGCAGGTTTTTCTACGGCAAAAACGATTTCGGATGTATCTGGACGTGGCGTGGGACTTGATGTGGTGAAATCCAAAATTGAGTCCTTAAGCGGTGAAGTTGAAGTTAAGTCAAAATTAGGTGAAGGAAGCACATGGATTATAAGACTTCCACTTACTTTGGCGATCATTCAGGCACTTATGGTTACTGTAGGTGGAGAAAAATATGCAATTTCATTAGGCAGTATACAGACGCTTGAGGATATTGCTCCCAGCGATATCAAACTTGTCCAGAATAGAGAAGTGATTCATTTAAGAGGTTCTGTAATACCGATTATAAGGCTTAGCGAGGAGCTTGATATTGAAAGCTGCAAAGCACCTGATGAAAACATGACAGTAGTAATTGTTAAGAAGGGTGATAAACTGGCAGGTCTTGTAATTGATGAACTTATGGGACAGCAGGAAATCGTTATTAAGTCGCTTGGAAAGTACATAAGCAAATGTAAGATCATAAGCGGGGCAACTATATTAGGTGATGGCGAAGTGGCACTTATTTTGGATGCCAATGCATTGATATAGGATAGGGGGAAAAGCAATGGACGAACTGAAAGTATCTGACGCAAGGCCGTATGAAATAGTACAGGAACGTGAAACAATACAATATATTGTAATTAAGCTTGGAAATGAGCAGTACGGAATTGATATTAAATTTGTAGATAATATTGTGCGCATGCAGCATATTACAAGAGTACCTAAGGTTATGAATTATTTGAAGGGTGTAATTAACTTGAGGGGAGAAGTAATACCTGTTATGAGCCTTCGTCTTAAAATGGATCTGCCGGCTGATGAAATTACCAAAGCAACCAGAATTATTATTCTTAAGCTGGAACAGCAGGGAACCATCGGGATCATTGTGGATGAAGTAAAGGAAGTAGTTACTTTGATAACGGATGAAATAGAAAAGGTTGCCTATGACGGAACAGATGACAGGGTTAACTTTATTACTGGAGTTGGAAAGCATAATAATGAATTAATATCCCTGCTGGACTTAAATGTTATAGCTTTATAAAATAAAACAATAGATTATAATGGCAAAATACGTTATAAATAGGAGGGATCATGAAGGATCTTAGTATGGAACAATTAACACAGGAATATTTTGATGTGTTAAGGGAATTGGGAAATATTGGAGCCGGTAATGCAACGACAGCCTTAGCACAGATGATCGGCTGTAAAGTCGATATGTCTGTGCCCAAGGTAAGGCTGCTTGAATTCCAGGAATTAGGAGAGATAGTAGGCGGCGAGGATCAGATCATGGTGAGTATTTATCTTCAGGTTGAGGGAGATATTGAAGGCAGCATGATGTTTATTCTTTCTAAATCTGCAGCCGCCCACCTGGTGAATAAGCTTATGTGCGGCATGCTTGGCATTGATGAGATGAAAGCTGAAGAGTATACCTTTGGCGAAATGGAATGCTCGGCAATTAAAGAAGTAGGAAATATTATTACTGGTGCGTATTTGAATGCGCTCTCAGGTCTCACAAATTTAAAAATCTATCCATCAGTTCCGCAATTAGGAATTGATATGGCGGGGGCGCTTCTTAGTGTCCCGGCGATTGAGTTTGGTATTCTTGGTGATAATATTTTGCTGATACAAACTAAATTTTCAGATGATGTTGAGCTGGATGGTTATTTTATTCTGATTCCGGATATGGAGTCTTATGAAAAGATTTTGACAACATTAGGTGTTATGTAAGAATCGTGTAAAAAAAATACGGGAGACTCTTTGAAAATGAGTGAAGTAATTAAAGTGGGGATGGCTGATTTAAAGACATGTCGTGGTGATGATGGCGTGACTACATTAGGTTTGGGATCCTGTGTTGGGATTGCCATAAGAGATCCGGCAACCGGCATTGGCGGGCTGGCGCATATTATGCTGCCGGATAGTACAGAAATTAAAAATAATACCAACCGGCCTAAGTTCGCAGATACTGGTATTGAGGATCTGGTAAAGGAAATCGTGAAAATGGGAGGAAATCGAAGCAGACTTGTTGCAAAGATTGCAGGCGGTGCCCAGATGTTTGCTTTTGGCAGCAAAACAGATATGATACGAGTGGGAGATAGAAATGTTTTAGCAAGCAAAAAGAAACTTGCTGAACTTAGAATACCGATCCTGGCGGAAGATACAGGGAAAACTTATGGAAGGACAGTTATTTTTTACCCTAAAAGCGGAGATTTCTACATACGAAGCGTAGGCATGCCGGAGAAAGTAATATGAAAAAAAGTAAACTATTTGCTCCGTTTCTTATGCTTCTTGCGGGTGCAGTGACAAGCTTTATGATGTATCATTTCAAGTATACCATGAATCAGACACTGATCATAGTTTCAATCGTTCTTTTTGGTTTTTATCTGGCAGGTTTTTTTATTCAAAAAAAGGTTACTTCTTTTATCGACCAGATTAGGGAAGCGGAAGAGAATGAAGGCGAGGTTATTGAAAAAGAAGGGCCTGGGGCAGGCGAAGAAGAGGCGGTGCTGGAAAGTACAAAAAAAGAAGCAGACGATAGGGCATAATTTGAGCTGATGGAGGGATCAATGGACGAGGCAGGCAGAAATAAGCTTTGGGATAGTTATGCAAAATTGAAATCGCCCGAAATAAGGGAAAAACTGATACTTGAATATGCGCCGCTTGTGAAGCTGGTAGCGGGGCGCTTAAGCATGTATTTAGGTTATAATGTGGAATATGATGATTTGGTCAGTTATGGAATTTTTGGGCTGATTGATGCAATAGATAAATTTGACAATATGAAGGCTGTTAAATTTGAAACTTATGCAAGTCTTCGTATACGGGGAGCTATTTTGGACCAGATTCGGAAGATGGACTGGATTCCAAGAACAATCAGGCAGAAGCAAAAAAAGATAGATGCTGTAATGAAGGAAATTGAAGCTTCTACAGGACGAGCGGCAACGGATGAAGAGATTGCAAAAAGTCTTGGAATTTCAGATGATGATTATCTTTCCTGGCAGTCACAAATGAAAATTACAAATGTTGTTTCGCTCAATGAATTTATGGAATCAGGCAGCGAAATTCCCGCGGAACAGACGGGACAGCAGCGTTTTGACAGCCCGGAAGAAGTGATGGAAAAAGAAGAACTGAAAAAGGTATTGCAGCAGGCATTGGAGCTTCTTACAGAAAAAGAAAAAAAGGTTATTTTATTGTACTATTATGAAGATTTGACATTGAAAGAGATCAGCAATGTACTAGAAGTATCCGAATCCAGGATATCTCAGCTTCATACAAGGGCGCTACAGAAAATGAAGGGAAAGATGGGTAATTATATGGGTATATTCTCCATATAATAAGAAAACAGAGTCTATAGGGAGAAGTTGATATGAAAAATGGATTTTTCCAGTTGGCATGCGGCACCGAGGGAACTGCGCTTAAAGTGTTTGCGCCTGTAGATGGAGGAAAACCGGTAGCTGTAAAGGAAATAACAGAATATCTTACCCGTTTCGGGATAGCATTTGATATATCTATTGTAAATAATATAGTTCAAGAGGCTGCTGCGTCCGGAAAACCGGAATATCAGATGACTTTAAACAGGAACCCTTCTGCGGAGATCAGGGAAAGCTATGAGCTTCATTTAAGTGAAGATAAAATGCTGGCTACTGCAAGATTTTATCCTCCGTCAGAGCATGGTGAGAGGATGAGTGCGTCTGAGTTTATTAGCGATTTGGGGCAGAAAGGAATTAAATATGGAATACAGGCAGATGCGCTTAATAAATTCTTTTTACAGCCGGTTTACTGCAAGGAAATCTTAGTAGCAAAAGGACTGCCGCCCAAACAAGGGACAGATGCCAGAATTGAATATTACTTTGAAACAGACTTGCATGCGAAGCCTACACTTAAGGAAGATGGAAGCGTAGACTTTTTTAATTTAAATACCATTAATCACTGCAACAAAGGTGACATATTAGCAAGGCTGTATCCGGGCGATCTTGGTACTCTTGGTAAAAATATTTATGGGGAAGCGATAAAACCCAGGGATGTAAAACGATTAAGTCTTAAATTTGGAAGAAATATTACGATTTCCGATGACCGTCTGGTGATCACTTCCGATGTAAGTGGACATGTGACACTGGTAGATGATAAGGTGTTTGTGTCTAATATTTTGGAAGTGGAAAATGTAGACAACTCTACCGGAAATATTGAATATGACGGAAGTGTAAAAGTCAACGGAAACGTGTGTACAAATTTTTCCGTAAAGGCGAAAGGCGATATAGAAGTAAATGGCGTGGTGGAAGGCGCTTATCTGGAGGCCGGAGGAAACATTATCATTGCCCGGGGCATGAATGGTATGGCACGGGGCATCCTAAATGCTGAGGGAAACGTGGTTTCCAAGTTTATTGAAAACGCAAAAGTAAATGCGAAAGGATATGTGTCTACTGAATCAATTCTTCACAGTGAAGTTATGGCTGGCACAGAAATTGTTGTAGACGGACGTAAAGGATTTATCACCGGCGGCAGAGTAAGTGCTGGAAATATGATCAGAGTAAAAACATTAGGCTCCCTGATGGGCTCAGACACTGTTGTGGAGGTGGGAGCAGATCCCAGCATAAAATTAAGAATTCAGGAGATCCAAAAGCAGATTACGGAAAGTAAAAAACAAATTGATACGATTCATCCGGTTTTAAAAAGTGCAGCGGCAAAGCTTTCCCAGGGGGTAAAGTTTAAACAAGAACAGTTAATGTATTTTCAGGAGCTGCTTCAGCAGGAGAACATGAAGAAGAAAGAAATTGAAGCCGGAATTAAAGAGATGAGCAGCTTGCAGATATTGCTGGAAGGAAGTGCTACGGCTAAGGTAGAAGTTACGGGAGAAGTTTTTGGCGGCACCAGAATTTGTATCTCTGATGTTTCTATGGTAACGAAAAACAGTATGAAATATTGCAAGTTTATCAAACAACAGGGTGATGTAAAGATGGTTGCTTTATAAATGGCTGATTTTCTGCTGGCTGTGGTGAAGTTTTTTACAGGAAAAGATTAGAGGACAGTATGCAGAAGATGTCATAGAAGAAAGGATGTGGAATATTTGTGACGATCAGTCGTGTAGAACTTCAAGGTCAGGTAACGAGAGCACAGGATTTTACGAATATTAAGCATAATGAAGATAATAAAGGGACAGTGGATCAGTCCAATTTTCAGCAGCAGTTTCACCAGACGGTAGAAGCCAGGGCGCGTCAGGTAATTCAGGGAGACCGTACTGAAAATGAAGGAAAGAATTTTGATGCCAAGGAAAAAGGGAATGGTCATTATGCGGGTGATGGTGGAAAACATCGCAAGAAAGAGGAAAAAGAAAGAGATGGAAAAGTAGTTCTCAAGGGCAGAGGCAGCTTTGACATGAAAATCTGAAAATATAATACGCAGGTGAAGAGATGGGAGTTATGGAGATAGTTCTTATTGTTTTAGGAATGGTGGTGTTTGTACTTAGTTTTATGCTTCCCGCAGGGAAGAAAAATGAATCTGACGAAGATACAAAAATAAGTGAAGAAGCCATAAAGGAAATACTGGATAAGGAGATGGAAAATGTCAGGTCACAGATTAGTGATATTGTTGATGAGACCATAACTTATGCAATGGAAAAAACAGAAAGGGGCATGGATCGTCTGACAAATGAAAAAATGATGGCGGTTAATGAGTATTCAGATACGGTTTTGGAAGAAATCAATAAAAACCATAAAGAAGTAGTGTTTTTATATGATATGCTGAACGATAAGCATGAAAGCCTGAAAAATACTGTAAGTGAAGCCGTTAAGACTGCAGATAATGTGAAGCAGACATTAAAGGATGCAGAAGTTACTGCCAAGGAAGTGAAGGAAACCGTAAATGAGGCAGTAGAAACCACCACAAAGGCACAGGACGAGTTTGTTCCTTTTACCCCGGCGAAAGTGGAAGTGGTTGAAACAGTTCGGGAAACAGATGTGAAAGAAGAAAACAATTCAGAAGAGGAAGGCGTAAAAGAGCAAGAACCTGAACCTCCTAAGAAAAAAACAAGAAAACCCAGAGTACCCAAGGCATCAGGCAAAGAAACAACTGTCTCGGATGTGCCAAAGGTTGAAGTGGATTTAAGTGCAGTAGGAAAAAACAGTGGAAGAAACAGCAATGAAAGGATTCTGCAGCTTCACGAAGCCGGAAAGTCCAATATGGCAATAGCCAAAGAGCTTGGCCTTGGCATTGGGGAGGTTAAGCTGGTGATTGATTTGTTTGAAGGTGTCTAAAGCGGGCAGATGGGAGCAAATATGAACTTGAAGTATTATCTGAGAGGCCTTGGAATAGGCATTGTTATGACCGCATTGATTATGGGAATAACTGCTGCTGGAAAAGACAAGCCTCTTAGTGACAGTGAAATAATAGAACGCGCAAAAGCGCTTGGAATGACGGAAGAAAGTACTTTGCTGGCGGATGCAGCAGAGGATGGTTTACAGGCAGAAGCGGAAGGAGCTGAGAATAAGCAGCAGCCAGAAGAGGTAATGGCAGCTACAGCAGTTCCGGAAGCAACTGCAGAGGATGCAGCGGCGTCTGAGACTGCACCAGAGTCAATAGCAGCTACGCCAGTGGTTGAGGCAACAGCAAAACCGACGGTTACGCCGACAGATGTCCCTACCTCTGCTCCATCCCCTACACCGACGTCCCAGCCTTCGCCCAGTGCCACACCAACACCGGCGACAGGCATTGCTATACAGGTCAATAGCGGTGATGGATCTTATACAGTATGTAAAAAGCTGGAAGAGGCCGGACTGATAGCTTCCGCTTCCGATTTTGATACTTATTTGTGTGAAAACGGATATGATAAGCGGCTTAATGTAGGCTCATTTATCATTCCCGAAGGGGCAGAACCTGATCAGATTGCAAAAATACTTGCCCGGATGGAATAACCGGACAATCTTTTTTCATACTGGCTGGAATGTAACAGAATACGTGAAAAATCCCTTGCAAGAGGGGTTTTTTTATGCTATACTTTTTTCGTTGTGACTATAAATCACGTACGTCCATCGACTGCTGGTGCTTTTTAAGTCTGCAGGAGAGAAGAAGATGTGCGGAAGAAAAACCAAATGGAGGTAAAAACATGAGCGTTATTTCAATGAAGCAGTTATTAGAGGCGGGTGTTCATTTTGGACACCAGACAAGAAGATGGAACCCTAAGATGGCTCCCTACATTTTTACAGAAAGAAATGGTATCCATATTATTGATCTGCAGAAATCTGTAGGAAAGGTTGATGAGGCTTACAGGGCAGTTTTTGAAATTGCACAGCAGGGAGGCACCATTCTTTTTGTAGGTACCAAGAAGCAGGCACAGGATGCTGTTAAGACAGAGGCTGAGCGCTGTGGCATGTACTATGTAAATGAGAGATGGCTTGGCGGTATGCTTACCAATTTTAAAACTATCCAGAGCAGAATTGATAGATTAAAAGCAATTGAGACAATGGCGGAGGATGGAACCTTTGATGTTCTTCCCAAAAAGGAAGTTATTGCACTTAAAAAGGAATGGGAAAAGTTAGAAAAGAATCTTGGCGGTATCAAAACCATGACCAGAATTCCTGATGCTATTTTTGTAGTAGATCCCAAGAAGGAAAGAATTTGTGTACAGGAAGCACATGCACTTGGAATTACACTGATTGGTATCGGCGATACCAATTGTGATCCTGAAGAACTGGATTATATCATTCCTGGTAATGATGATGCCATCAGAGCGGTTAAGCTTATCGTATCAAAAATGGCAGATGCAGTAATCGAAGCAAATCAGGGCGAGGAAAATGTAGCTGCTGAAATGGAAGAAGCAGCAGGTGAAACAGTTCCGGAAGACATTGAAGAAGTTGCAGCAGAAGATGCTGAATAATATATTGAGGAAGGAAGATTAAAAATGGCTAATATTACAGCAGCTATGGTAAAAGAATTAAGAGAGATGACCGGAGCAGGCATGATGGACTGCAAAAAGGCTCTTGGCGAAACTGATGGCGATATGGATGCTGCCATTGAGTTTCTTAGAAAGAATGGTCAGGCAAAAGCTGAAAAGAAAGCAGGCAGAATTGCAGCAGAAGGTCTTTGTAATGTAATTGTGAAAGATAATAAGGTGGCAGCAGTTGTAGAAGTTAATTCTGAGACTGATTTTGTTGCTAAAAATGAAGAATTCCAGAGTTTTGTAGCAGCAGTAGCGCAGCAGGCTGTTGAATCTGATGCAGCAGATATGGATGCATTCATGGCAGAAAGCTGGAATGCAGATACTTCCATGACGGTGAAGGATGCTTTGGTTGCAAAGGTTGCAAAGATCGGTGAAAATTTAAATATCAGAAGATTTGAAAAGGTAGTGGCCGAGGATGGCTGTGTGGTATCCTATATTCATGGCGGCGGAAGAATCGGCGTTATTGTTGAGGCAGCTACTGATGTAGTAAATGATTCTGTTAAGGAAGCGCTTACAAATCTTGCAATGCAGGTTGCAGCACTTTCTCCTAAATATGTGTCTACAGAGGACGTTTCAGAAGAGTATAAGGCACATGAGAAGGAGATTCTTATGGCGCAGATCGCTAATGATCCTAAGATGGCAGGTAAGCCGGAAAAGGTGATAGAAGGTGCGGTAACAGGACGTCTCAACAAAGAATTAAAGGAAGTATGTCTGCTAGAGCAGGTATATGTTAAGGCAGAAGACGGAAAGCAGACGGTAGCGCAGTATGTGGCACAGGTTGCAAAGGAAAATAATGCAAATCTGTCTATTAAGAAATTTGTCCGCTTTGAGACTGGTGAAGGCATCGAGAAAAAGGTAGATGACTTTGCGGCAGAAGTTGCTGCTCAGGCTGGTATGTAAGGCAGAAGAATAAAGATGAAAAAACCCGAAGAGCGTGTCCTTCGGGTTTTTTTAGCAGATTTTTACAGAGTGATAATTCCTAAGTGTTCAAGAAGAATCTTAATGCCTATGATAATTAAGATCAGGCCTCCTGCAAATTCAGCTTTTGTTTTATATTTTAATCCGAAGAGACTGCCTGCTTTAAGTCCTATGGCGGAAAGAATAAATGTGACGATACCGATAGAAAGAACAGCAGTTACTATATTTACATCGGGAAGCAGGGCAAAAGTGACGCCTACAGCCAGCGCATCTATGCTGGTTGCAATTGCCAGAACAAACATGGTTTTTATGGAGAAAGAATTGTCAGAAGGAGGCGTGCTGCTTTTATCTAGGGATTCATGAATCATGTTTCCTCCAATAAATGCAAGAAGCACAAATGCAATCCAGTGGTCAAAGGAGGTAATATAGCTTTCAAAGGCGGAGCCTAAAAGGTATCCTGCAGTAGGCATGAAAGCCTGAAATCCTCCGAACCATGCGCCTGTGATCAGTAGATGTTTTGCAGAAATTTGTTTTGCTGCAAGTCCTTTGCAGACAGATACGGCAAAGGCATCCATGGAAAGCCCTATAGCGATTAAAAGTAATTCAATAAAACTCATTTTTTCTTTTCCTTTCGTATGCGCAATTTATGAGATGGTCTGTAATTGTATGGAAGTTTGCTTCTTGGAACAAAAAAACAGATACAAACATGTACCTGTAGACAAAATGACTCAGGTACGGCAGACAACCATACATGAGTCTCGTTATTTAAGATAAGCCAGATTATGGAAATCAGTATGTTGACTTACCACGTAATACGCTAACTACTCCCTCATAGAGTATATAATATAAATAATTGAAAAAAATGTCAATAAGAAGTTTTTAGTTTGGGAGAAGTAATTTACCTCTTTCACACAAATGTATATTGTGATACAATATATTCAAATCGTTTGCAAGGAGTTTTCGTTCATGGAGGGGACTGACGACCGGAGAAAAAGAATTCAGCGGCTAAAAAAGATCATATTGGCAGTTATTGCTGCACTTATTGTTATTCCGGTTATGATCAGTGTGGTTCTTGGTATACGCGTGGTACAGTTAAACCACAAGATACAAAAGCTGGAAGCCTTGCTTATGCATAAGGAAAATGAGGCGGATGAGGTGACTGGAATTTATGCCACGTCTCCTGTAGAACAGTCACTGCGTGATGCCGCTTCAGTGCAGCAGACGGTTGAAATGGAAGATGTGGAGGCGTATCAAAAGCAGATCTATTTGACTTTTGATGATGGCCCCAGCAGTAACACAGATAAAATTCTTGATGTCCTGAAAGAATATGATGTGAAGGCTACCTTTTTTGTTGTGGGAAAGACGGATGAGCAGTCAATTAAGGCATATCAGAGAATTGTAGAAGAAGGGCATACGCTGGCAATGCATTCTTATAGTCATGTGTATGGTGAAATATACGAATCCAAAGAAAGCTTTATTGAAGATTTAGAGAAACTTCAAGAATATCTATACCAAATTACAGGCATTTGGCCCAGATTTTACCGATTTCCAGGAGGAAGTTCTAATACGGTCAGCAAGACAGATATGCAGGAGCTGGCATCCTGCCTAAAAGAAAATGGAATTACTTATTTTGATTGGAACATTGCTTCAGGAGATGCCATTAGCGGAGAACTTGCCACGGACAGTATTATAAATAATTGTCTGGGAAGTATTGATAATTTTAATGAATGCATGATTTTAATGCATGACGCAGTGGGGAAGAATACAACAATAGAGGCGCTTCCTGAGATTATTTCGCAGGTCAGGGAAAGAGGAGATGCAGTGTTCTTACCTATTACAGATGAAACCGTACCGATTCAGCATATAACGGTAAATGATAAATGATTATGATACGAATGGAGGATTTTTAAGATGGGTTTTTTCTCAGATTTGAAGGATGACTTGTCACAGGCAGTCAACGAACTTATGCCGGAAGAAGGCGGAGAGGAAGCAGTAAGTGAAACGACACAGGATGATATTGAAGTGGCATCCAAGGTGTCAGAAGGTGTGGATAGTTTTGATACTGATTTGAGTCAAATGCTTGATCAGGTAGAAGAGAAAATGGGAATGGAAGCGCCTGCCCAGGAGCCTGCCTATACAGCGCCGGTAGTTGAAGAAAAGCGGGTAGAGATGTCTATGTCTTCCTCCAAGCATTCCATTAATGAAGAATCCGTATTTACTGAATCGATGATCATTAATGGCAATATTGCAACGGAAGGCAGTCTGGACATAAGAGGAAGCATTGTTGGAAATATTGAGGCACTTGGAAAACTGAATATTACCGGAACAATTCAGGGAAATTCCCAGGCTGCTGAAATTTTTGCAGACGGAGCAAAGATCACCGGTGAACTTAGAAGTTTAGGAAGCATTAAGGTGGGACAAAGTTCGGTTATCATTGGAAATATTTTTGCAAACAGCGCAGTGATTGCAGGTGCGGTAAAGGGTGACATTGATGTAAAAGGCCCTGTGATTCTTGATGCATCAGCAATTATTATGGGAGATATTAAGTCCAAGTCTGTACAGATTAATAATGGTGCTGTAATTGAAGGTATGTGTTCACAGTGTTATGCGGAAGTAAATCCCAGCTCGTTCTTTGAAGAACTGAAAAAAATGAAATAAAGTGAGGCGTAAATATGCGGAGGATTTTGCTGAAGTTAAGCGGGGAAGCTCTTGCAGGAGAGAAAAAAACAGGTTTTGACGAAGAAACCATAAGAGCAGTGGCACTGCAGGTTAAACAGTTGGCAGAGGATAAAATTCAGGTTGGAATTGTTATTGGAGGCGGAAACTTCTGGCGTGGAAGAACAAGCGAAAACATTGACAGAACCAAGGCTGACCAGATCGGAATGCTTGCAACGGTAATGAATTGTATTTATGTGTCAGAGATTTTCCGCAGCGTGGGAATGCAGACAGAAATTCTTACACCCTTTGAATGCGGCAGTTTCACAAAGCTTTTTTCTAAGGACAGGGCGAATAGATATTTTAATAACGGTGCTGTTGTATTTTTTGCAGGAGGAACAGGCCATCCTTATTTTTCTACAGATACGGGGGTGGTGCTCCGCGCGGTAGAGGTAGAGGCGGAAACCATTCTTCTGGCGAAATCAATTGATGGTGTATATGATAGTGATCCAAAACTGAATCCGGAAGCGAAAAAGTATGATGAGATTAGTATTGATGAGGTGATTGCAAAAAATCTACAGGTAGTGGATATGACTGCATCTATTTTGGCCAGGGAAAATAAAATGCCTATGTGGGTGTTTGATTTGAATGAGAAAGACAGTATTGTCAATACAGTGAAAGGTAA
This sequence comes from Lachnospiraceae bacterium UBA7199, assembly GCA_002490775.1. Classification (GTDB taxonomy): domain Bacteria; phylum Bacillota; class Clostridia; order Lachnospirales; family Lachnospiraceae; genus Suilimivivens. The sequence continues at coordinate 79,728 of DKUR01000011.1, forward strand.
TTTTAACGGAACGAAAGTGACAGTGTAGACGGAGGGTTGTATGATGGATGAAAGACTGAAAGTTTATGATGATAAAATGCGGAAGACATACGAGCATTTGGAGGGAGATTATTTAGGGATCAGGGCTGGGCGTGCCAATCCCCATGTGCTTGATAAGATTCGAATTGATTATTATGGAACGCCTACACCAATCCAGCAGGTTGGAAACGTAACCATACCCGAGGCAAGGATGATTCAGATTGCACCTTGGGAGAAATCTTTGATCAAAGTAATTGAAAAGGCGATTCTTACATCTGATATTGGTATTAATCCTTCAAATGACGGATCGGTGATAAGGCTTGTATTTCCTGAGCTGACTGAAGAGAGAAGAAAAGATCTGGTGAAGGACGTAAAAAAGAAGGCGGAAGAATGTAAGGTTGCAATTAGAAATATTAGAAGAGATGGAAATGATGCTTTTAAAAAGCTTGTAAAGGAAGAGGTGTCCGAGGACGAAATTAAGGAGCTTACTGATAACTTGCAGAAATTAACGGATAAGTATACGAAAGATGTTGATAAGCTGATGGAAGAAAAGTCTAAGGAAATCATGACAGTATAAATATATGGCAAGTTTGTGGGACATCTTTATAGGAAAGAAATGGAGGGGCGGCGATTGATCTTGTGATCGTAGTGCCCCTTGCTTTTTAATGATTATTTTGTTAGGGAGGAGTTATGTCAGAGGAAAAGAAACTACTCATGCCGCAGCATGTGGCGATTATTTTAGACGGAAATGGAAGATGGGCCAAAAGTAAGGGGATGCCTAGAAATTATGGCCATGTACAGGGAGCAAAAACAGTTGAAGTGATTTGTGAAGAAGCGTATAAAATGGGAATACAATATTTGACGGTATATGCTTTCAGCACAGAAAACTGGAACCGGCCAAAGGACGAGGTAGATGCGTTGATGAAGCTTCTTAGAAATTATATGAAGACCTGTCTTACCACCGCCAAAAAAAATCGTATGTGTGTTCGTGTTCTGGGAGATAAAACAGGGCTGGATGAGGATATCAGAGACAGGATCAACCAGTTGGAGGAATCCACAAAGGACAATGATGGCCTTCATTTCCAGATTGCTTTGAATTATGGAGGAAGGGATGAAATTGTGCGTGGAGTAAGGAAGGTAATGGAAAAGGCAAAAAAGGGAGAGATTTCTGAAGAAGAATTGACAGAAGAGTATTTTTCAGATATGCTTGATACCCGGGGGCTGCCTGAACCAGATTTGTTGATTCGTACCTGCAATGAACAGAGGATATCAAATTTTCTTCTCTGGCAGTTGGCTTATACAGAGTTTTATTTTACGGAGGCAGCCTGGCCAGATTTTACAAAAGAAGAATTGGTCAAAGCTGTGGAAGCATATAATCATAGAAACAGAAGATATGGCCGCGTTTAAGGAGGAATAAGTCATGTTTTTGACAAGATTGATGAGTAGCGTCGTACTTGTTGTACTGTCATTATTCACCATTTTCGCCGGAGGATATTTTTTGGGTGCAGTTCTGTTGTTTTTGGCACTGACTGCCTACCGGGAGCTTTCAAAAGCCTGTAAGCTGGAGGAGAAAGGCAAAACTGCACTTTTAAATATAATCGGGTATATAGGTATTATTGCCTATTATGCGTTGATGGTATTTGTAGAAAACAGAATATACCTTTTTCTGGCACTGATCACGATCTTAGTGGCATTTATGTTTGTATATGTGTTTACTTTTCCTAAATATAAGGCAGAGCAGATTATGTGTTCCTTTTTTTGTGTGGCATATGCACCGGTTATGCTTTCCTTTATTTATATGGTAAGGAGTCTTCCTTATGGAATTTATACTGTATGGATGATATTTATCAGCTCATGGATTTGTGACACTTGTGCTTATGTGGTTGGAATGTTGTTTGGAAAACATAAACTGGCTCCCATTTTAAGTCCTAAGAAATCAATAGAAGGCGCATTGGGAGGCATTGCAGGTTCTGCGCTGGTGGGAGTTCTTTACGGCTATTTTGTTGTAGAACCAGCAATCAGCGGGCAGCAGGTTACATGGGTTTTTTTGCTGATTAGTATGGTGGGGGCAGTGATATCACAGGTTGGAGATCTGGCGGCATCTGCCATTAAAAGGAACCATGACATTAAGGATTATGGAAAGCTGATTCCAGGACATGGCGGCGTGATGGACCGGTTTGACAGTGTTATTTTTACCGCCCCAATGATATATTTTCTGGCAGTTTTATTGATTCGTGTATAAGAGAAAGGCGGAATACAAAGTGATAAAAATCGGGATTTTAGGTTCTACTGGTTCTATTGGCACTCAGACCTTAGAAATTGTCAGAAATAATCAGGATATACAGGTAATGGCGCTGGCAGCAGGAAGCAGTGTCCGGAAAATGGAGGAGCAGATCAGAGAGTTTTCTCCCCGGATAGCGGTTATGTGGGAGGAAAAAGCAGCGGATGAACTCCGCATGGCAGTGGCGGACACAAACACAAAAGTGCTAAGTGGAATGGAAGGGCTTCTGGAAATTGCAGTTATGGAGGAAATGGAGGTTTTAGTAACCGCCATTGTGGGCATGATAGGTATAAGGCCCACCATTGCAGCTATTAAGGCAGGAAAGAAAATTGCTCTTGCAAACAAAGAAACCCTTGTAACAGCGGGACATATTATTATGCCTTTGGCAGCAGAAAAAAAGGTTTCCATCCTGCCGGTGGACAGTGAGCACAGTGCTATTTTTCAATCCCTGCATGGAGAGAACCGGGAGAGAGTCAGCAAAATTCTGCTGACTGCATCAGGCGGGCCTTTCAGAGGAAGAAAAAGAGAAGAACTTACAGAAATTACGGTTGAAGATGCACTTAAGCATCCCAACTGGTCTATGGGAAGAAAAATTACGGTAGATTCGGCAACGCTGGTAAATAAAGGCCTGGAAGTGATTGAAGCAAAATGGCTTTTTGGGATAGAACCTGAAAAGATTCAGGTGATTGTACATCCCCAGAGTATTATACATTCTATGGTAGAATATGTAGATGGCGGAATCATGGCGCAGCTTGGTGAGCCGGATATGAAGCTGCCAATCCAATATGCATTGTTTTATCCTGACAGAAGGCCGATGAAAGGCAGACGGGTAGATTTTTATGAACTTGGAAGCATAACCTTTGAAAAACCGGATATGGAGACATTCAGAGGACTTAAAATGGCATATGATGCCATAGGGCAGGGAGGCAGTATGCCTACCGTGTTTAACGCAGCAAATGAAAGGGCTGTTTCATTATTTTTGGACAGAAAGATAAAGTTCCTTGAAATTTACGATTTGATTCAGGGTGCTATGGAGCATCATAAGAACATTCAGAATCCTTCCGTAGATGAGATTCTTAAGGCGGAAGCAGAAAGCTATGAGTATATTGATGCCCGCAGGAGGTTATAAAGTGGTTGTTTCTATTTTATTGTTTTTTATTATATTTTTTATTGTTGTGATTTCCCATGAGCTTGGACATTTTATTGTGGCAAAGAAAAATGGAATCCGTGTAGTGGAATTTTTTATTGGCATGGGGCCGGCACTGTTTTCTTTTGTCAAAGGAGATACAAAGTATTCCTTAAAGCTGCTTCCGATAGGGGGAGCATGCATGTTTGAAGGAGAAGACGGACTGGAGAAGGAAAAGGGCGAGTTTTCAGAGAGGGCATTTCCCAACGCACCTGTGTGGGCCCGTTTTGCTACGATTTTTGCGGGGCCATTGTTTAATTTTCTGACAGCTTATGTGATGGCACTGATCCTTGTTTCTGTCTGTGGAAGCACGCTGCCCCAGATCCAGAAGGTAAATGAGGGAAGTGCTGCCCAGGCAGCAGGGCTGGAAGCAGGAGACATGATCACCAGGATCAATGGAAAAAGAGTGCATCTTGGCGAGGATGTGAGCCTGATTACCCAGTTAAATGTGAAGGGAGAAGCACTTACGGTTACCTATGAAAGAGATGGACGGGAAGAAACGGTTGTGGTACAGCCCACCTATGATGAGACGGACCAGCGGTATTATATGGGGATATCCACTGGCGTATACTTAGACTGCAATGTGCCTCAGACTTTTCAGTATGCCTTTTATACCATGAGTTTTTATGCAAAAGCAACCTATAAAAGTCTTGGAATGCTGGTAACGGGACAATTGTCCAAGAATGATGTATCGGGACCGGTAGGACTTGTTAAAACAGTAGATGACGTTTATGATGCGGCAAAGGCTTATGGTGCAATAACAGTTGCAATTAATATGCTGAATATTGCATTATTACTTTCGGTCAATCTGGGTATCATGAATTTACTGCCGCTGCCGGCACTTGATGGAGGGAGATTGGTGTTTTTGCTGATAGAGGCTGTCAGAGGAAAACCGGTTCCTCCTGAAAAGGAAGGAATTGTTCATTTAGCTGGGATGGCGGCATTGATGATACTGATGGTGGTAGTTCTGTTTAATGATATAACAAAGTTTTTTTAATGGTATTAAGAATAACATCTGGAATCCATATACAAAGTTGCTGAAATTATACTTTTGGTAACTTTGTACAATGGATTCTTTTTTGATGCAATTATATAATCATAGAACATCTTTCATTTACAGTACATTTTTGGAAGATGAGATTTTTAGGTAGATGGAAACGGAGGACAGCATAAATTTGAAAATAATTTCGGGAGTGTATTGGGATCAGGGCGCAGGGGAAATGAACCAGGATTCGGTTGCGCTGCAGCAGGTGATGACTTCTAAGGGGAGGATTATGATGGCAGTGGTCAGTGACGGGATAGGAGGACTAAAGGAGGGAGAAACGGCCAGTGGATATATTACAGAAAGGCTGATTGAGAATTTTTATCATCAAATGGTTCCTCTTGCAGGCAGAGGAAAAGGGAGAGAAGCGTTAAAGAAAAGTGTGCTCCGCTGTTTTTATGACATAAATGAAAATTTAAAAAGTTATGGAAAAGGCAAGGACATTTTGCTTGGGGCAACCATATCCTTACTGTTTGTGTGGGGAAGACGTTACATGATCATGCATTTGGGCGACAGCAGGATTTATCGCTATCACAGCAGTAAGTTTTATAAGGGCAGGATCAGACAGCTTACAAACGACCATTCTGATGGAAGCAGCAGGTTGATGAAATGCATGGGCAGTTTTCCTTTCCAGTTTCCAGATATAGTCTTTGGCCGGCTCTTTGGAAAGAATGGATTTTTATTGTGCACAGATGGTTTTTACCGAAAGATGAGCAATGAAATTTTCAGAGTGCTTGCACCAGAAGATGTAGAGAGTGATGAGCAGGTATATATCCGCCTGAAAGAGATTGGGGCAGAAATACTTAAAAGAGGCGAGAAGGACAATTTGTCGGCAGTTTACGCAGTAGTAGGATGAAGGGATTCATTGAAAGGGCATTTTTATCAGCATATGCGCTGTTATGGAAGATATGGAGAGGTATTATGGGAAGGGTATTGATTCAAAAGTATGAACTGATCAGGCTTCTTGGCAGGGGAGGAGCGGGGAATGTATTTCTGGCATTGGATGTGCATTTGGACAGGCTGGTTGCAGTGAAAGAAATTTGCGGGGGTGCTTCTTCGGAAGAGGTAAAGCTTCTTAAAGAATTGGAGCATACAGGTCTGCCTGTCATCTTTGATTATTTTACAGAACAGGGAAAAGCTTTTTTGGTGATGGAATATATTGAAGGAATGACGCTGCGCCAGTTTCTTTTAAAACATAAAAGGGTGAAGGAGGCTCAGGCAGTAAAGTGGATGCTGGAATTGTGCCGCATATTTCAATATCTGCATGACAGACATCCGGCAGTTATTTATAGGGATTTAAAGCCGGAAAATATTATGATAAAACAGGACGGAACATTAAAACTGATAGATCTTGGAGGTGCAGTGCGGTTTGCCTGTGGAAGGGAAACTCCGGATTTGTGTGTCGGGACAGCAGGATATTGCCCGAAGGAGCAGTGGAAAAATCCGCGTGGAGATACTTCCTGGGATATTTATGCTATGGGGATGGTATTTTATGAAATGCTTACAGGAGAACATCCTGCAAAGCCGCCTTACACAAGGCTGGCTCTGGCAGCGCATGATAAAAGCATAGCAGGGACGTTGGAAAAAATCATCAGGAGCTGCACCAGCGAAAAGAAAACAGAAGGTTATCAATCTGTTGTGCAGCTAGAGAAGGCGCTGCTGGGTTATAGGAAAATGAGCCTGCCTTTGCAGTTCTGGCAGGCAGTCAAAAAAATGATTCTGTTTGTGGGAATATTTGCGGCATCTGCTTATTTGATACTGCCTTTGCTATTTGGTATCTCGGAAAATCAAATTCCATTTCCATATCTGAAGAAACCTTTCTTTTTTCTTTTGTTCACTTTTATTTTTCATAGGATTTTTTGTCACCATTCCAAAAAAAATAATTATCTGCGCAGGCAGGAGAAAAATATCTGGCTTACCAGGAAAAATTTTTCAGGCTTGATTTCGCTGCTGATATTCTGCTGTTTAGGTACATGGATGTCTGTAATCCTTGGAATGACATTTCCAGCAGTTTATGCAGGGGAAGATACCGGGAGACTTTGGGTGGAAATGCGTGACGATTGTGGGAGAAAAATGCTTTTAAAAGATGACGCAGTTTATGTGACGGACAATTGTGTGCGCTTTGAACTTCCGGCTCAGCGGCTTCCTGATGAAAAGATATCGCTGCAGATGATAGCAGTGGGAGAAGGCGGGGATATATACAGCAGCCGCATCTTCCATATCAGGGCGCAGGAAGATTTAAATTGATATTCCTTCTTGAATGACATATAATTGTTATGTTGGTAAAAGTTCAGCTATAAAATTGAGGTTTGTATAGGCATGGAGGTAATTTATGAGGAGAGAAGACACAAGGAAAATACAGATTGGAAACAAAGTGATCGGGGGAGGAAATCCCATTTTGATACAGTCCATGACCAATACAAGGACCGAAGATACAGCGGCGACTATAGCCCAGATTCACAGGCTGGAAAAGTCCGGCTGTGAAATTATAAGATGCACAGTTTCTACTATGGAGGCGGCACAGGCAATAAAGGAAATTAAAAAGGAAATCACAATTCCTCTTGTAGCGGATATTCATTTTGATTATAAAATGGCGATTGCGGCAATGGAAAATGGCGCGGACAAAATTAGAATCAATCCGGGAAATATCGGGGGAGAGGATAAGGTGGCAGCAGTGGTAAATGCTGCCAAGGAAAGAAATATTCCTATTCGGGTTGGGGTAAATGGCGGTTCCCTAGAAAAAGAGCTGGTTGAAAAATATCACGGGGTTACAGCACAGGGACTTGTGGAGAGTGCACTGGATAAGGTACATATGATTGAAAAGCAGGGCTACGAAAACATAGTGATCAGTATTAAGTCTTCTGATGTGCTTATGTGCGTAGAAGCACATGAAATGCTGGCGGAAAGGACAGATTATCCTCTGCATGTAGGGATTACTGAATCAGGAACGGTCATAAGCGGCAATATCAAGTCGTCTGTCGGCCTTGCGCTCATATTAAGCAAGGGAATTGGAGATACCATCCGGGTGTCTCTTACCGGTGATCCGGCAGAGGAGATTAAATCAGCTAAGCTGATTCTTAGAACGCTGGGGCTTCGAAAGGGCGGAATAGAGGTAGTATCCTGCCCTACTTGTGGAAGGACAAAGATTGATTTGATTGGACTGGCAAATCAGGTGGAAGCTATGGTGGAGCAGTTTCCCCTTGATATTAAGGTGGCAGTTATGGGCTGCGCAGTAAATGGTCCGGGAGAGGCAAAGGAGGCTGACATCGGCATCGCAGGCGGCATCGGAGAGGGACTACTGATTAAAAAGGGAGAGATTATCAAAAAGGTACCGGAAGGAGAATTGCTTTCTGCATTGAAAGAGGAATTGGAACATTGGAAGGAATAACATGGCAAAACAATTTTTTGATGTATTTCCAACTTTAAAACTGGATAAAAAAAAGAAGGATTTGTTTGAGCAGGTTATGGTGGAAAAGGTTTCTGCAACCAAAACCAGGGAATTTATCAGGGTTACTATGATATGTAATTATTTGATTCCCAAGGAAACCATCTATAGTGTGGAAGCAGAGATAAAAAAGCAGTTCTTTTCTGCCCATAATGTAACGGTGAAGCTTTATGAGAAATTTCATCTGTCAGGTCAGTACACCCCTGAAAAACTGATGAATGCATATCGGGACAGTATTTTGCTGGAATTGAAAAATTACAGTCCTGTTGAATACAATTTATTTAAGAGCGCTGATATTACTTTCCCACAGGAAGATGAATTATGCATTACCTTGGAAGATACAGTGCTTACCAGAGAAAAAGAAGCTGAATTATCCAGAATTCTGGAAAAGATTTTTAATGAGAGATGCGGCTTTTCTGTCGGGTGCCAAGTGGTGTATAAGGAAAAGAAGACTGGAAAATACAAAGAGGAAGATGACCTGAAAATAGCCCATCAGGTGGCAGAAATTACCCAAAGGGCGTTTCGGGGAACAGCAAGTGGGGAAAGCCGGACTGATCATGTGGATAAGCCGGCTGTGGCCGGAAAAAATAGAGACGTCACATCTCAGAGCGATATACGAAAGGAAAAGGAATCTGCAAATGGCCAAATCCCTGCAGAAGGGGTGGTAAAGGCAGGCGGTGCAGCACCTGCAGAGGAGCCTCGCAAAAAAGGAAATATTTTACCCTATCCAGGCAGTGAAAAGAAAGGTTATCGAAAAGGAGAGTTTAAACGTGCCATTAAGCGTTCAGATAATCCAGATGTAATTTATGGAAGAGATTTTGAGGAAGAAGCAATTCCTATTGAAGATATATTAGGCGAAATGGGCGAGGTTGTCATTCGGGGGAAAATTATTGGCTTTGATTTACGTGAAATTAAAAATGAAAGAACCATTTTAATATTTGATGTAACAGATTTTACCGATACCATGACAATAAAGATGTTTGTTCATAATGACCAGGCAGCGGAATTACAGAATGGACTTAAGACGGGAACCTTTGTGAAGCTGAAGGGAATTACTACAATTGACAAATTTGACAATGAGCTTACTATCGGCTCTCTGTCAGGAATGAAGAAAATACCTGATTTTACGGTTTCAAGAAAAGACAACAGCGCGCGAAAAAGAGTAGAACTTCATTGTCATACCAAAATGAGCGATATGGACGGTGTGTCTGAGGCAAAGGATATTGTAAAGAGAGCTTATAAATGGGGGCACCCTGGGATAGCCATTACCGATCATGGGGTAGTGCAGGCCTTTCCAGATGCAAATCATGTATGGGAAGATCTTTGGAAGGCAGAAAAGGCAAGGCGGAAGGAAGCTGGAGAGGAAAGTCCCGATAAGCAGGATTTTTTCAAGATTATTTATGGGATGGAGGCTTATCTGGTTGATGATCTTAAAGAGATTGTAACTGGTGAAAATGGTCAGGATTTTAATGCTGATTTTGTAGTGTTTGATATAGAAACCACAGGATTTTCGCCGGTCAATAACAGAATCATTGAAATTGGGGCAGTGAAGGTGGTAAAGGGGCAGATTGCCGACAGATTTTCGGCTTTTGTAAACCCTGATGTGCCTATTCCCTTTGAAATAGAAAAGCTGACAGGCATCAATGATGAAATGGTGATGGATGCACCTTATATTGAGCAGGTTCTTCCGGAATTTCTTGCCTTTTGCGGGGATGCGGTGCTGGTGGCTCACAATGCAAATTTTGATATGAGCTTTATTAAGGAAAATGCCATGCGCCAAAAGATCAAGAAGAAGTTTGCGTATGTGGATACGGTAGGGATTGCAAGAATTCTCCTGCCTCATCAGGCAAAACATACCTTGGACGCAGTGGCAAAAGCGATGGGGGTTTCTTTAGAAAATCATCACCGGGCAGTGGATGATGCAGAGGCCACTGCAGAGATTTTTGTAAAGTTTATTCCCATGCTGAAGGAAAAAGGGGCTGATACTCTTGCCAAGGTAAATATTATAGGAGATTCCAGCCCGGAAATCATAAAAAAACTTCCTTCTTACCATGCAATTATTTTGGCGGAAAACAATGTAGGGCGGGAGAATCTTTATACCCTTGTTTCAGAATCTCATCTGACCTATTTTCATAAAAGGCCAAGGGTTCCAAAGAGCCTTCTTTTAAAATACAGAGAGGGGCTGATCATAGGAAGTGCCTGTGAGGCCGGGGAGCTTTACAGGGCACTTATAGAAGGAAAACCGGATACAGAAATTGTAAGGCTTGTAAATTTTTATGATTATCTGGAAATACAGCCCCTTGGAAATAACAAGTTTTTGATTGATTCGGACAGGGCTCCTTCTATTAACAATATAGAGGATGTAATGAATATAAACCGAAGGATTGTGGAACTGGGAGAAGAGTTTAACAAGCCAGTGGTAGCTACCTGTGATGTGCATTTTTTAGATCCGGAGGATGAGGTTTACCGCAGGATCATTATGACAGGGCGGGGATATGCAGATGCAGATAATCAGGCGCCTTTGTACTTTAGGACAACGGAGGAAATGCTTGAGGAATTTGCATATCTTGGCAGTGAAAAAGCGGAAGAAGTAGTGATTACCAATACAAATAAAATTGCAGACAGGATTGACGTGATGGCGCCGGTGCGGCCTGATAAATGTCCGCCTGTTATTCCTGATAGTGATAAGACGCTGACAGATATTTGCTATAATCGGGCACATGAGTTGTATGGGGAGGAACTTCCCCAGATTGTAAAGGACCGACTGGAAAAAGAACTACATTCCATTATTACCAATGGGTTTGCAGTTATGTATATTATTGCCCAGAAGCTGGTTTGGAAATCGGTAGAAGATGGTTATTTGGTGGGTTCACGTGGTTCGGTGGGATCTTCTCTGGTGGCCTTTATGGCAGGGATTACAGAAGTTAATTCTTTGAGTGCGCATTATAGGTGCCCTAACTGCTATTATAGTGATTTTGATTCTCCAGAAGTAAAGGCATATGCAGGAAACGCAGGCTGTGATATGCCGGATAAGATATGCCCGGTGTGTGGGAAGCCTTTAATGAAGGATGGGTTTGATATTCCCTTTGAGACTTTTCTTGGATTTAAAGGGGATAAAGAACCGGATATTGACTTGAACTTTTCAGGAGAATATCAAAGTAAAGCTCATAAATATACGGAGGTTATTTTTGGAGCCGGACAAACTTATCGTGCCGGAACCATTGCAACTTTGGCGGATAAAACAGCCTTTGGATATGTAAGGAATTATTATGAGGAACGGGGAAATCCCAAACGGACTTGCGAGATCAATCGTATTGTGGGGGGCTGTACAGGAATCCGAAGAAGTACAGGGCAGCATCCTGGGGGAATTATTGTACTTCCAGTGGGTGAGGATATTAATTCCTTTACCCCCGTACAGCATCCGGCCAATGATATGACTACCGATATTGTGACGACTCATTTTGACTATCACTCCATTGACCACAATCTGCTAAAGCTTGATATACTGGGACATGATGATCCTACTATGATTCGTATGCTGCAGGATCTGACAGGGATTGATCCTACGACGATCCCATTAGATGATGCCCAGGTGATGTCACTGTTTCAAAATACTTCAGCGCTTGGCATTACCCCTGATCAGATTGACGGCTGTCCGGTAGGCTCTCTGGGAATACCGGAATTTGGAACAGAATTTGTGATTCAAATGCTTCTTGACACAAAGCCAAAGCAGTTTTCTGACCTGATTAGAATTTCAGGATTAGGACATGGGACAGATGTCTGGCTTGGAAATGCCCAGACATTGATTATGGAGGGCAAAGCTACCATTTCCACTGCAATCTGTTGTCGTGATGATATTATGATCTATCTGATCAATCAGGGTGTGGACAGTGCATTATCTTTCACTATCATGGAAAGCGTCCGTAAGGGAAAAGGCCTGAAAGAAGAGTGGGAAAAGGTCATGAAGGAAAAAGGGGTGCCGGAGTGGTATATCTGGTCCTGCAAGAAAATTAAATATATGTTTCCTAAGGCCCATGCAGCGGCGTATGTTATGATGGCATGGAGAATTGCATATTGTAAGATCAATTATCCCCTTGCATATTATGCTTCTTATTTTTCTATTCGTGCTTCAGCATTTTCTTATGAATCGATGTGCCAGGGGCAGCAGCATTTAGAAAAGGTGATGGCGGATTATAAGAGAAGGAGCGATACGCTGTCTAAAAAGGAACAGGAATCTTTTAAGGATATGAAGATTGTGCAGGAGATGTATGCAAGAGGTTTTGATTTTGTTCCTATTGACATTTTTTCAGCCCATTCCCGAAATTTTCAAATTGTGGACGGGAAGCTGATGCCATCATTAAATAGTATTGATGGGTTGGGGGAAAAAGCGGCGGATGCAATTGTGGAGGCGGCGAAGGAAGGTCCATTCCTATCCAAGGATGATTTCCGCCAACGGACCAAAGTGTCTAAAACCATTATTGACTTGATGGACAGCCTGCATTTGTTAGGTGAGCTTCCTGAATCTAATCAGATTAGTTTGTTTGATTTTGTATCATAAAATGTAACAGTTCAGCTATGCGAAAATGATTGTGCAATATGATCGTGGGAACTTGTTCACTAAGGGTAGATTGTATAATCATTTTCATAGGGCTGAACTATTACCATAAAATAAAAAATATGGAGGATTTGTTATGTTAAGACAATTATCAATTTTTGCACAGAATAAGAAGGGAACCATGCAGCATATTACGGGTATTTTAAAGGACGAAGAAGTTAATATCTGGGGTTCCGTAACAAACGACAGTGCAGAGTATGGCATTATCCGTATGGTGGTTTCCGATGCAGAGAAGGCAAAAAAAGCACTGGAAGAAGCAGGATATTTGTGTAAGCTGACAGATGTGATCGGCGTTGAGGTGGAGGATAAAGTTGGTAATTTGAATGCGCTGCTGCAGGCACTGTCAGAAAGCAACATTAATGTAAATTACATATATCTTTCCTTTAACAGAGATTCTGGAAAACCGGTTATGGTACTACAGACAGAAGATATCTCTTCAGTGGAAAGCTGTATTGTGGGAAAAGGATTCCGGGTGGTATAAGGATAGAGTTCCGCTTTGCGGTCTATCCTTATTAAACAACGGATGCCAGGCTTTGTCTGCCATCCTTATTAAACAACGGATGCCAGGCTTTGCCAGCCATCCTTATGTTAAAAAAAAGCATTTGAAACGATTTGTTAGATTTTATTAGCGAGACAGTTTCGGCTG
>DKUR01000011.1:93241-93761 GCA_002490775.1 Lachnospiraceae bacterium UBA7199
TTATTAGCGAGACAGTTTCGGCTGTCTTGCTGTTTCTTTGATAAAAGTATTCGGCTATGTCTAAGGCCTATAATGATGCAGCCGGGTGTAAGTTTTTTACTAAATTTGTATATAAAAGAAAATAGTGAAATTATAAAATTTCATTTTCACGAAATGTTAGGAGATGAAATAATAGAGAAATATATGATTAGAAATAATATTAAATTTAAAAAATGAAAGAATTTAAGTTTCATTTATTGTTTAAGATGGGGGAATGAGAATATGTAACAAATCAGAAACATGTCTTTACCTAAAAAAATATTGATAAGTATATGTATTGTTTTTACAATAATAATTGTTGTTTCTGTCTTTTCTTCAAACAAAAGGATAAAGAACTTTCAAATAGAAGTAAACAATTTTTTGGAATGTTGGGATAGATTGATTGAGATACAAAGAAAGGAACCCCTTGATCGAGTAGGAGAAGATATATATTACAAAAATCTTGTTTATTCTATGAAAGAAATATCAAGAATGTATGTCG
>DKUR01000052.1 GCA_002490775.1 Lachnospiraceae bacterium UBA7199
CACTTCACAGTTCCAGTTCCAAGACGGGGCGTTTTCTGTTGTAGACGGTGGTTTTGAGGTCAATATGGGCGCGCTGGATGGACGGCTGACCCCTCAATACTCCGGCAATATGTATTCCGATATGTACAAGTATCAGTTCAGAAGAGTTTTATAGGTGCCACAGAGAAAGAATAAGATTGTCCTATTGACTTTCAACATTCAGTTTGCTATTATGAAAGCATGTACTTGCATGTAGGAGGAAACACATTTGGATGAAACAAGTCAGAAGATAATTGATGCGGCGATGGCATTAGTCCGAGATAAGGGATATGTTGCGACAACCACGAAAGAGATCGCAAGGGCAGCCGGTGTAAATGAGTGTACCCTGTTTCGCAAGTTTGAGAGCAAAAAGGATATTGTTTTACAGGGGGCAAACCAGGCAGGCTGGCGGGCGAATGTCACACCGGAGATTTTTGAAAATGTAGAGTGGGAGTTGCAAGCGGATCTGGAAATGTTCATGAGGGCATATATTGACAGGATGACACCGGATTTTGTCAATCTGTCAATCGGTCTGAGAGCGCCGCAGCTCTATGAGGAAACCAAGCAGCTCATTATGAAAGTGCCAAAGGCTTTTTTGATGACATTGACTGATTACCTGAATCAGATGTGTGAGATGGGGAAAATACCGGAGAAAGATTTTAAGACGCTGGCATTGACTGTATTTTCGGCAACATTCGGCTACACATTTCTGAATGCATCGTTCGGAAAAGAGCTTACGGATTTTGAAAAGGATAAGTACATTAAAGAGAGTGTGCAGATGTTTGTAAAAGGAATATATCAGTAAAGTTTGGCGCTGTCGGATGACAGTGCCAAAAAAATAAACAATATGCGTGCAAGCACACGCATTAAATGATGGAGGAAAATATGAAACAGATTACAGGTGCAGATTTGTTTGTGAAAGCGTTAAAAGAAGAAGCAGTTGACACATTGTTCGCTTATCCGGGTGGACAGGTGATAGATTTGTTCAATGCCCTGTACGGAGAAAAAGAAATAGATGTGATCCTGCCTCGTCATGAGCAGGGTCTGATTCACGCGGCAGATGGTTATGCACGTTCTACGGGTAAAGTTGGCGTCTGTCTTGTAACAAGCGGGCCGGGAGCTACGAATCTTGTTACAGGCATTGCTACGGCAAATTATGACAGCGTTCCGTTAGTATGTTTTACGGGACAGGTGCCGACAAATCTAATCGGGAATGATACGTTTCAGGAAGTGGACTTTGTGGGTATCACAAGAAGTATCTGTAAGTATGCGGTAATGGTGCGAAAGAGAGAAGATTTGGCAGAAACAATCAAAAAGGCATTTTATATTGCAAAGACAGGAAAGCCAGGAGTAGTGGTGGTTGATCTGCCAAAGGATGTCCAGAGGGCTTACGGCAATGATTTTTACCCAAAGGACATTAGGATCAGAGGTTATAAGCCGAAACTTTCTGTACATATGGGACAGTTAAATAAGGCGTTAGATATCTTGAACCATGCAGTGAAGCCCGTTTTCCTGATAGGCGGCGGAGTGAATATTGCCCATGCAAATAAGGAAATGACACAGCTTGCAGAGCTGACAGGCGTACCTGTTATTACGACGATCATGGGGAAAGGGGCAATTCCCACAACGAACAGTTTATATGTCGGCAATATAGGGATTCATGGGAGCTATGCGGCTAATTCAGCGATCAGTAACTGTGATGTTCTTTTTTCCATAGGGACACGGTTCAATGACCGCATTACAGGGAAAATAGAAGAGTTTGCAGTAAATGCAAAGATTATTCATATTGATGTGGATGCGGCGTCTATCTCCCGGAATATTGATGTGGATATTCCTATTGTTGTTGACGCGAAAAAAGCGATATGTGCATTGCTTGAAAAGGCAAAGCCGCTGCACATTTCAGAGTGGACAGAGGAAATCAACCGTTGGAAAAAGGAATATCCGATTACTATGGGGAAAGTGGGTTTGACGCCGCAGATGGTCATGCAATCTATCAATGCATTGTTCGAAGATGCTATCGTTGCTACGGATGTAGGGCAAAATCAATTATGGGCCACACAATTTCTTGATATCGGTGAGAATAACCAAATGCTTACATCAGGCGGTTTGGGGACAATGGGATATGGTTTTCCCGCAGCAATCGGCGCAAAACTTGGTAATCCACATAAAGATGTTATTGTGATATCTGGCGATGGCGGTATACAGATGAATATTCAGGAAATGGCGACTGCGGTTGTCTATGAACTGCCAATCATCATCTGCATACTGAATAACGGATATTTAGGGAATGTGCGGCAGTGGCAGGAAATGTTTTATGAGAGGCGATATTCGAGTACCTGTATGCGATATCGGAGAAGCTGTGAGATAGGCTGTAACAGGCCGGATCATTGTTGCCCGGAATATACGCCTGATTTCATTGCGCTGGCAGAAAGCTATGGTGCAAAAGGAATTCGTGTCACAAAGGCAGAAGAGATCAAAACAGCTTTCAACAGTGCAAAACAGAATACAAAAGTTCCTACGGTGATTGAGTTTATCATAGACAGAGAAGTCAATGTCATGCCGATTGTTCCGCCAGGGAACTCCCTTATTGATATGATTCTGGAAAGTGAGGATGGCAGAGAATGAAAAAGAGATGGATTTGTTTATTTGTCGAAAATGAAATAGGTGTACTCGCCCGTATCTCAGGATTGTTTTCCGGAAAATCCTATAATCTGGACAGCTTGACAGTCGGAGTTACTGAGGACAGTACCTTATCACGGATGACAATCAGTCTAACAAGTGATGACAGGACTTTTGAGCAGATAAAAAAGCAGCTCGGCAGAAGCGTTGAGGTAATCAAAGTGATTGATTATACAGATACGCCTATCCACATGAAAGAAATCCTATTTGTCAAGGTGAATCATTGTTCAGATGCAGACATAACGGAACTGTTTCGGATTTCAAAAGTGTTCGGAGTTACAATTATTGACTATGATGGTGATGCTGTCCTTTTGGAATGTACCCAGACAGAAAACAGAAATGATGACTTAATAGCCTTGTTGAAAAGAAAGTTTGCAAACAGGATCGAGATTGTACGGGGTGGAAGCGTTGCGGTTGAAGCTGTCAGCATGACGGAAAGGTAAGGAATCATTCTCAAGGATGCAAAATGATAAAACCGCAAGATAGATGAAAAGAAGAATAGAAATTCCTGCTATAATTATAGCATGCCGATCAGAATGCTAAGGAGAAAGGAGAAAGCTGTAATGGCGGGAAATATCAGAAATGTGACAGCGGCAATTGACTATATCGAAAGCCATCTGCATGAAAAGCCGGATCTGGATACGATTGCGGAAGCGCTGCATTATTCAAAGTATTATCTGCACAGGATGTTTACAGGCACGGTGGGACTGACAATCCAGACCTACGCACAACGCCGAAGGTTGACTGAAGCCGCAAAGCTGCTTGTTTTTTCCGATAAGCCGATTCTTGAAATTGCACTCACTGCCGGATATGAAAGCCAACAGTCTTTTACTGACAGTTTCAGAGCCATGTATAAAAAGGCCCCTAACCAGTACAGGGAGGAAGAGGCATTTTACCCGTTGCAGCTAAGATGCGTTCTGCATGAAAAGGTGGCAGACTTAGAAAGGGAAGCCTGTTTATGGCAGGAGATTGCCTATGCAACAGAGGCGGATATCCCGGCATGGATGGAGCTGGTTCATCTTGTGATTGACGGTTTTCCGCATCTGGATGAGGGGCAGTATCTGGAACAGCTGCGGGAGTACATCAGGAACAGGCGGGCATGGATTTTGAAAGACGGCGATATCGCAGTCGGGGTCATGGCATTTCATGAAATGACGGGAAGTATTGATTTTCTGGGTGTGCATCCGCAATACCGGAAAAAGGGAATTGCAAAAGCATTCTGTGAAAAAGCGCTGCACGAACTGGTATGCTCCGAGGCGATCACTGTCACGACTTTCAGGGAGGGCGACAAGGCGGATACCGGACACCGGAAGACGATCAAAAGTCTTGGATTTGCCGAGGCGGAACTGCTGGTCGAGTTTGGTTACCCGACACAGCGGTTTATATTACAGAAACCCCAAAACGGTTTCTGTAATCATGTACTACGGAAAGAGGAAACGGAGGGTATGGAGCATGTATGAAACGCAGGCAGAAGAGAATCCGCTATCCCGGGACTTTACGATCAAGTCGCTGTTGAAATTTGCGTTTCCAACCATTGTAATGATGCTGCTCATGGGGCTGTACACGATTGTTGATACGATTTTTGTGGCACGGTTTGCAGGAACCAATGCCCTGTCAGCGCTCAATATCGTATGCCCGGTCATCAACCTGATCGTAGGGATTGGGACTATGCTTGCCACGGGAGGAAGCGCGATCATTGCAAGGAAGATGGGAGCGGGGGAAACCGTAAGGGCATCTCAGGATTTTACCCTGATCATCGGTGCAGGCGCTATCTTAGGAGTGGCAATCGCTGCTTTTGGAACGGTATTGATAGACAGCATGATCTGGGGGCTTGGGGCAAGCCGGATCTTATTTTCGTATTGCAGGGAATATTTATTTGTCCTGCTTTTGTTTACGCCTGCGAGCATAATGCAGGTCCTTTTTCAGAATCTGATTGTGACGGCAGGACGCCCCGGAATCGGCATGGCCCTTGGGATAAGCGCAGGAGCGGCCAATATCCTTTTTGATTACATTTTTATGGTTCCGCTTCAGATGGGGATCAAGGGAGCGGCATTGGGAACGGGCATTGGGTATCTGATACCGACAGTGGCGGGCGTCCTGTTTTTCACGGTGGGAAATGGCAGTCTGCATTTCAGAAAGCCGGTTATGGACATTTCCATACTGGCGGGAAGCTGCACGAATGGTTTTTCGGAAATGGTAAGCCAGGGAGCCTGCGCGGTGACCACATTCCTTTTTAACAGGATTATGATGAGACTGCTGGGTGAGGACGGCGTGGCCGCCATCACGATCATTATTTACACGCAGTTCCTGCTGACTGCTCTTTACATAGGTTTTTCTATGGGAGTGGCTCCCGTTATCAGCTATAACTATGGGAAACAGGACCATGCCCGATTAAAAAAGGTCTTTTCCATCTGTATGCGGTTCATCATTCTGGTTTCCATCGTTATCTTTGGCGTGGCTATTGCCTTTGGCGCTCCTCTGGTCAGCTTTTTTGCAAAGAAGGGGACTGCGGTTTATGAGATTGCCAGGCAAGGGTTCACGATCTTCCCGTTCAGCTTTTTGTTCTGCGGGCTGAACATTTTTGCTTCTGCCACATTTACTGCGCTGTCAAACGGGAAGCTGTCGGCGGTCATATCTTTCCTGCGGACGTTCGGGCTGATCCTTGTGTTTCTGCTCATCCTGCCGGAATTTATGGGAGTGGCGGGTGTATGGCTGGCAGTGCCGATGGCAGAGTTGCTTACCATGGTGGTGGCGCTGTTTCTTCTTTACCGGAATTTTGATAAAAAGGAATGATATTAAATTTACGGATCGGATAGCTTATTATAATACGTTTGATGAGTATCATGTGAAGCATCATTTGGATGCAATGGAGAAGCTGTTTGCCAGATATGGGAACGCAAGGCTGGATAGCTGTTTAGCGATGTTGGGAAATTGAAGAAATTCTGTGTCAACATGGCAAAAAGAGAGTTTTAGCGTTATGATAAAAATATTGCATGACTGCTACGGTGGCACGGTGGATAGCCGGGAAGTGGTAGTACTTGTAGGGCAGAGATGGGCAAAGTGCGGCATTTAGAACGGTGGGATACTACGGTTTTACTACGAGTGAGGGAACGAAAGGAGACTGGATCTTTTTCTTGAACAACATTGACAATAGGACATTTTTTCGTTAATATTAACATATTAATAAACCAGTGACGCAACATTGATTGGGCTGGTCGAAGGACCCTGGTCCACCGAACGGCGGGGAATTTCCCCGTTATTTTTATATTACTTCAACATTATGTAATGGAGGTGATTTGATATGCCAGATATTAGTGAAATCCAGAAAATTGTTGCTCCTATCGCGCATTCTTATGGGGTAAAGCGATTATATCTGTTTGGCTCATATGCAAAAGGTACGGCATGCGAGAAAAGTGATGTAGATTTACTTGTGGAAAAAGGAAAGCCCATGTCTTTGCTTAAACTTTCAGGGATGCGCCAGATGGTTCAGGAGGCATTGAACCTTTCGGTTGATTTGGTCACCACGGCAGGCATTGAGGATGATTTCAGGGAAGAAATAGCAGGAACGGAGATATTATTGTATGAAGAATAAAGATGTAATTATCCTCAAAAAAGTTTTGGACTATTGCAGACAGTTAGATGAAGCACGTGATATGTTTGATAACGATTACAATAATTTCTTGGGCAATTCGGTTTTTCAAAATGCCTGCTGCATGTGTATTTTGCAGATAGGGGAGTTGTGCAAAGTAATTTCGGAAGAACTGAGAATGCAGGAGAAAGCTGTTCCGTGGAAGGAATGGTGTGGAATTAGGGATATTTTTGCACATCAGTATTCAAATTTGGACTGTCAGGCAGCGTGGGATACCATACAGCAAGATCTACCTGAATTGAAAACAGAAATAGCCAGAATCTTAAAAGGGAATGAGGAGTAGCATGGAAACGATTATGGAGATGATAGGTTAGGAGAGCAATGGAAAGAGATATTGTGGACTATGCGTAAGATGGCAGATTGATGGAGTGTTTACTAAGTCTAATGGCGGATTGATTGAGAAAATCCCTTTTTTGTTAGAACGTTTTTGATAAAAAGATTGAAATTATGGGAGAAAGATATGGGAATTATGATTCTTTCCAACGAGGGGGAATTCAATCATTATAACGTACTTATGAAATATTCTGCTATGGCAGATAGGATGGTTATTATATCTCCATTTTTATCACCAGATATGCCGGGGCTTCTTGCGGATATGCCATCCATAAAGAGGATTGAACTATATACAAATCTGGACGGATATGGAATGGCATCTTCTGTCTTATCTTCGATAAATGGGTTGTATGAATATGGCAGAGATCAGAGGATAGATGTTGTCGTGAAATATAATGACCATTTACATGGGAAAGCCTATCTGCTATATAAGGGTATTGAGAGCCGGGGATTCCTGATAACATCGGGGAATTTCACGGATAATGGTTTAAAGCATAACCATGAATATGGTGTATTTCTGGATAATGAGTCTTTGCAGAAGAAACTTGCAGAGCAAATATTCGGGCTACCTTGGATGGAACTTTCATTTCAGGATGTAATCAGCCTAAATAAAAAGGCCGAGGAATTTATGAAGGAACATTCAGAGGCCAAACAGCCAGTATTCAAGGTTTTCGATTATGTTTCTAACAGAAGAAAAATTATGACGGGCAGCTGTAAATTTTTTGTGAAACCATTAGGAAATGCAGATCGCCCAGTGAAAAAGGGGTATACCATAATTGACGATAATTATATCGGTTTTAGCGAAGAACGGTCCGATATTTCGGAAGGAGACTTTTTTGTCTGCCATGCTGTGAAAACAGGCAATGTTTTAGGAATTTGCCAAGTTCTGGGGAACGTACAGAAAGAGTCAACAGATTTTGAAGGCGACCGTTGGAATTATAAATTTATGACCGAGTGTATAACGGAGGAATACAGTACACACTGGTGGGATTATGACCTCAAAACTTTTCAGTTGGTGCGGGAATTTAATAAAAGCAGAAAGCAGGAGGAGCATGTGACCAGCAGGGGGACAGACAGTCTTGGGGCTTTGCAGTTTGGAAGTCAGGCGGTCAGGGTGACTCGTGAATTTGTACAGTTTATTCTGGATAAAATAGAGGAACTACAGTAGAGGGGAAACTCCTGAAGAAACAGGTACATGTGGCATTAAAGCAGCGGATTATGGTGCATTATAATTACGAGGGGCTAGCTTGATAAGGAGAGACCGGAATAGGAGAACGTCAGAAAGGAACTGGAAAAGAACTGGATAACGGAAGATCTTTGGGACAGTCTTTTTTTGTGGCTTTAGACTTCCCATTCTATCAAAACCGCAATTTTTCCACATAACTGCGAAGCAGGAGTATTTGTGCCGGAACATAACAGGTCCAGACGATAAAAGCGGCAATCGAGTAAAGTGGATGAGGCGGTGCAAAAATGGTGCGGGCGAGAATTGCATAATCGCATCCGGCAAAAAAGGTAATGCCTAATGTAAACAACAGAGTTTCCCTGTCACTTGTTTTCTTATGTTTTATCCATGTGCAGAACAGATTGACCGTAAGTTTTATCATATTTGCTATTGCTAATGCATTATTGGCAGCTAATATTTTAGCACGCCAAAGAAGCAAAAGCATGACGGCATACAGGATCAGAAGTACAGAAATGGATTTCCATGCTGGTTTTATATATATCATATAAATCGTCTCTACCATAAGTAAAGAACAGGTATTCCCAAAGGCTTTCCTCACAAAAATACACATAAAGCAATCCGCCGTCAAAGTAAGTGCAAAGGCAAGAGAAATCAGATTTTCACGGAAATGCAGGCGGCGTCCATGTCGTAGATATAGGTATAAAATTATTAGAAATAAATAGAAAAGCTAAAGATGAAATAGTGATAGTCATAGAAGATTTTTGGAATTTATTGTTAAAGAAAAACTGGATATTTCAGTCGTTCCAGGGTTACTGAGGATAAAAGGGTGTCAGAATAGGCAGTAATAAAAACCTCAATTCATACTACGTTTTTACAACGAGTAAGGGAATGAAAAATTTTCCTAAAATTGCCTTGCAGTCGGAAAACCCAAGCAGGTAAACGAGAATCCCACACCGAGAAATAGATGCGTCCTGCTCGCTAACGCAGCGGGCGATCAATCACGATTCGGACAATATCAGAAAATTACGGAATGCTGAAGGCGACAGATTTGGGATAACAATTTTTGGGGTAAATTTGCGTAGATAAGTATAAAAGGCCAATGAGGAGGGAGGGGTAACTAAGATGGAATTATATCATTACAGATCTATTGAAAGTGCAATAAAAGAATTAGAATATGGTACTTTTCATTTTGCTACCCGAAATGAGCTTAACGACCCTATAGAGGGCTATGTTCGAGTTTTTTGGCAGGGAGATAAAGCTGCATGGGAAGGAATGCTACGCAATTATATTTGTAGCCTTAGTGAAGCAATTGATATGTATTTGCTTCAAGGGAATGAGGATATGCTTTATCATAGAACGCTGATTATAGATTTAAATCGATTTAATAATGTCCCACTTGGCGGAATACTGAAAAAATTGGGAGATAAATTTCTAGAAGATGAAGATGTTCAAAAAATAGTTACTTTTTATGGCAACTATGGGCTTAAAGTTCAAAATGAGGAACTTCGCTTTATTTTACGATTTATTCACATTAAGGCATTAGTATTTTGTATTCAAAAATGTAGAGAATATAAGACGATACCAGAGGAAGAGGCAAATAGATTATTGAGCACATTTATTGATGAAGAAACTAATTTCCCATTGGAACTGATGAATATAGATATAGAGAATCAAAATCTAAGAACTATGATGAAAAAGCTGGCGGAAGATATAATTGAAGACATGTATGATTTGTATTTTGTTCGTCTTGGATTGAAAGATGATACATTCTTGTATGGACTTCGCAAGGATGAAAACGGAAAAAATATAAAAGAGGACAAGATTTCAGAATCCCGCCAGAGGCGAAAATGGATGACAATAGCTGTGGATTTTCCAAAGGTATATGTGAATCAGTTGATGGACTTGGTTTATCCTGAAAGCTACGTAGTATGTTTCTCTGGAAAAAATAACGATTCAGCTATGTGGGGGAATTATGCAGATAATCATCGAGGAGTATGCTTGATTTATGAAACAGATGCAGAAAATCACATGACTGTGAAAGGAGAAAGGTCTTATATATTAGAAACGAAACCTGTGAATTATGGTGGAAACATTATAGAGCGCAATTTCTTTGAAACTTTTGGCAGGCTGACTCTAAAACAAATAGAGATGTGGCTTACTGGAACGGAAGAACTCAGTAGTTCTTATAAAGCCTTCAATAATGTAGAAGAATGGCGAAAGGAGTACTGGGCGGTTTATGAAGCAAAGACTTACCGAAAACTTAAAGCGTGGGAATATGAAAACGAATATAGATTGGCTCTTTCAAACACATTTTATAACTTTGATAAGCCAGAGAGTCGTAATTTGAAATATGATCCTAAAGCATTAAAAGGCTTGATTTTTGGTATTAACACAACGGAGTACGATAAAGGGAGAATCATGAAAAAGTTACTTGAACATACTGATGAGTATAGTGATTTTGTATTTTATCAGGCTGAGTATGACGACGAGAAACAAGTGGTAAATATTAGGGAAAAGAGTCTATGGAAACTAAAGTAATTGGACTCCTCAACTTGCCCGTTTTTCCGTACTTTGCTTATTCTGTGACAAAATTAACGAATTTGGGACAAAAATAATAATCGACAAATAATGGTCTTACATAATCAGGATGTTGATATTAACAAAATATTGATGATTTGGATTTCCATTATGTTTGTGCCAAGATAAGGAAAGATAAATGTCCGGATGTAACAGCGAAAATATCAAAAGCGATTGCAGGAATACTTAAAGATCATCAAAGTTTTTAGAAGCAGTATAACCGTATTATAATCTATTATGACAATGGACAGATTGAACGTACCAAAATTTTGACTTCTGTTTTTAATACACTTTATGCCCATGTAGAGTTCCGAAAAGTGAAGCCTACAGATTATAAGTTGTTTTAGGCGGTCGACCTGATTTTTGCGATGTGACTACTTGCGGAAAAAGCAGAATCTAATTCATTTTCAAGAAGCGTAATTTGTCGAATCGCAGATTGGGTGGGGTTCATTATGGTGGGTGGTAGATCCCATTTCTTCGTGTTTTCGATGTCGCTGATAAGGGGACTGGGGAGAAAAAGGGCTGTGCAGGCTCTTTTATTTAGCAAGCCTATATGCTATAATACATTTTGTACGCGAAAACAAATTCAAGGAGGAATCATGGAGCAGGTTTCATTGAAGATAGGAGAGCG
>DKUR01000088.1 GCA_002490775.1 Lachnospiraceae bacterium UBA7199
TCATAATCAGATATTTCATAACGTTTTGCCATGGTCAGCACCCCTTTTTCTTTTCATTGTATCATAAAAATCAATTTAAAAACACATGTTTTGTGCATATTTTAATTTTCAAACACGCCCTAGGAAATTTTGCTTGTTTAAAATTATTTTAGTTATGGTTATTTGCTTCTGTTTTGCCATAAAACGAAATAAATTCCTGCGCAAATATGCCATCATGCTGGCTTCTGACATAACAGATTTAGAAGGAGTACGCAAATACCGGAAATTAGATACTTTGATTTTTCCTTCATATTTCAAACACAGCATTTGAAGAATTCCTGTTGCAATACAAGACAGGAGAAGATATCTTTCTATTGCTGTTACTGCTTCTATAATTTTAGTTTGTTTACTTTTATCTGTTATTTTGTTTAGCGGATCTGGACTTCCTTTTTTACTATAACGGTTTAATTTTGGAGCAGCATTTGTCCAAAAATGATAAAAAAATGCCCCAAGCTGTTGTTTCATCTCCCGGAACATAGCTTCAATTTTAAAGCGGCAGGCATAGGCTGTGATTATATCTTCTGGTGTCATAGACAAACCAGTACTTGCTAAAATAATTTGTTTTCCATCATATTCAGCAAGTACAAACTGTAGTGGCTGATATAGTTTCTGGCCCCACAAATAAATTTTGGAAAGAAAATAAACTTCTTTTTCACAGCCATATATCTGTAAATCTGCCTTTTGAAAACAGGCAGATTTAGACTTAAAAAGTTTTTGTAAATGAACAGCATCACCATGAAGAGGTCTGCGTCCTCTTCCTTTATAAGGACCTGGTTTCTCATAGGCAATGCAGTTTTTCTTTGCTCTTGTGATAATATGTAATTTGTCAGGATACTCTTGTTCACACTTTTTCCATTCAGTTAACAATGGGACTGTAAGAAAGTATCTGTCCAAAACAAACAAAGAATTACCAAAATACTTTGCAGCGCAAATTCCATCACGAAGCATATGTACAGTATGGGAAACTACATCCTTGCCAAGCCAGTCATTTATACATTGGTTACCATCATGGAACTTAATAGAAAGTGGAAGGCAGAAAGATTTTGTTGCTGTTCCAACAAGTACACCAACTGCTCCAAAAAAATGTCCATGAATAAAAGAATGTTTAGAAGCACTTTCTGATTCTTGTATCATCTTTTTTATACAAGGTACAATAACAACAAACCAGTTAAAGGCAGCCTGCCTGGAAAAACAAGAACGAAAACGTAACAAAAGATTATTGTAGAAACAGCAAGTTTTGATATTCGGAAAAGTCAATAGGTAAAAATCATAAATCTGAAATTACTATTTATGTCATAGGACAACTAATGCCATGAATATAGTTTTTGTACAGGGAGGTGGTTCTGATGCAGATACAGGAGGATATTAAAGGTGCAGGCCAGGAAAAATTATGGGATATTGATATGATAGATATAAATAAATTTGATACCATAAAAAGTAAAACAGATAAATTTATAGAAGATACAGATGGTAATATGTTAGTACATATAAACAGTGGATATGTGGTAAGGAATTATTTTTCTGATGGGGATTATAGTGCCACAGATGCACTTATACATTATATTAAAAAAATTGCAGAAGTTAATTATTAGGAATATGCAGGAAAAACTAATTAATGGAATAATAAAGCCAGGAGTGAAACATATGGATATTGAACGTGTTTATAAAGCTGCCCTTTATCTCAGGCTGTCAAAAGATGATACAGATATTGATGGCAGTATTAAAAAAGAAAGCAACAGTATTACAAGCCAAAGAGATTTATTAAAAGCATATATAAAAAATCACAGTGACATAGAAATATCTGGAGTCTACATTGAAATGAAAATCGCTTAATTGATACAAATGGGAAAAACAAAATATCGGGGAAACCGCAGAAACAAGGGCTTTCGGCACATTGAGTGTGGTTGAAAGCCATTTATTTTTGTGCATTGTAATAAGTGGCAGACAAAAATGTATTCAGATTTTGAACCCCCGCTTGCGGATTTGAACCCTCCCAGTATGTCCAATTTGAACCCCCTCAAGGAAAAATCAAAAAGTTTATAGTATATTTGTGAAAATAAGATGAAATCCAGATGAACTTTTCGGCACCTATCTTGACTTATCTAAGCTAAATGAGTATAATAAATTACATATGTTGCATCACATTAGTTTCCCTATGAAAGGAGAAGAACAGGATGCCACGGAAGTTTATGTTTACAAGGGAAGAAATTATTGATGCAGCTTTAAATCTGACAAGAAAAGGCGGTATTTCTGCATTGACTGCCAGAGCGTTAGGCACAGAATTGGGTTCATCTTCCAGACCGGTTTTTGGATTGTTTAAAAATATGGAAGAAGTGCAGCAGGAAGTTTTCAAAGCAGCAAATACTTTATATCAGGGCTACATAAAGGATGGTATGGAAAGCGGAAAATATCTGCCTTATAAAGCGATCGGTATGTCGTATATTTAATTTGCAAAAGAAGAAAAAGAACTGTTTAAACTGCTTTTTATTTTATGTACGACCATACTCAGAGGAATATGGAAGAGATCAAAGAGGCAGTTAAGCCGTTTGTGGAAATACTTCAGCAGAAGTTGAGTCTTAATGAAGAAGATGCATATTTGCTCCATTTTGAAATGATTATGAGATGTTTCGTTGCCGGCTATGTGGAGGAACAGCGGTAAATGTTGCTAGGATAGAAAATTGCTCTTTATACTTTTTTCATGTTCTGCCAAAAGTTAAAGACTTGTTAAGAATTTTTATGCTATGATTCAGAACATGAAGAAAATAAAACGCAAGAAAAGAGGTATACACTATGTTTTGGAGGATATTGAAAAAAGATCTGAAACGCAAAAGGGCAATGAACCTGATACTGCTGGTATTTATTATACTCGCGTCGATGTTCATGTCCTCTGGCGTGAGCAACATCATCACCGTGACGACTGCGCTGGACAGCTATTTTGAAATGGCAGACGTGCCCGATTACTTCGCATTTAGCGAAAACAAATCTTCTGGCCAGGATATTTGCGGGACACTTGAAAACGCCTCTGCGATAGACGAGTTCCGTATCGAGGAGTTCGTCTCGGTGTCCCAGTCCAATATTACGCGGGTCGGTGAACCGCTTAACGCTTCCAGCCTCAGTCAGAAATTAGTATTACAGAGTGACAGAGATATGGGGATAAATTATTTTCTGGACGACGGAAGTATTCTTAAAAGTGTACCGAAAGGAAAAATCTATGTCTCCCATTTCACGGTGAAAAACATGGGACTTAAGGCCGGCGACAAAATTACTGTCGAAATAGAGGGCGTAAGCCACCAATTTACCTTTGCGGGCAGTTTCAAGGACGCTGTCTGCGGCACGGAATTGATAGGCATTAAAAGGTTTATCATGAACGGTGAGGAATTTGACGAATATATGTCCGACGAAACGATGAAAAATATGTACGGCGGGAAATGCTTATACATACACACCGCCAATCTTGACAAGACCCTGTCCCAGATAGCGGATATATCCGACAGCTTTACCTTTGCGAGTGGC
>DKUR01000050.1:0-160 GCA_002490775.1 Lachnospiraceae bacterium UBA7199
GTATCCTGTATTCGGTTTTGAAGGCATGTCCATCCCAGGGAGAAAAGAGAAGATCCCTGAGGGAAATGCACTTCATAAAGAAGATCCGGCGGGCAGGGAAAGCGGAGGTTTTTCCAAAGCCTGGTGAGATTGAAGCATAATCCTCGATAGCTCAATGGTA
>DKUR01000050.1:473-5191 GCA_002490775.1 Lachnospiraceae bacterium UBA7199
TCGAGCCCTA
The DNA here is from genome assembly GCA_002490775.1 of Lachnospiraceae bacterium UBA7199. GTDB lineage: Bacteria > Bacillota > Clostridia > Lachnospirales > Lachnospiraceae > Suilimivivens. The sequence goes on from DKUR01000050.1 coordinate 484, forward strand.
CTCGGGGAGTTAAAAATCCACAGATGATTATCTGTGGATTTTTTATGGACATATTTAATTAACATAAGGATGACTGGCAAAGCCTGGCATCCGCTGTTTAATATAAGAAGCCCAGGACAATAATGCAAAATAGTCAAAGGCTATGGTGCCAATAATTTCTATGGGAAAAAATATACTTGTGTGTAATTCCATTTTTACTCCTATGTATATCTCGAGGGAATCCATCAAGTGCAGGTCCTTTTTTTCTATCATATTGACATAAAAATAGGGAAAAGAGTATAATATAACAAATTTTAATTAACATAAGGATGGCTGGCAAAGCCTGGCATCCGTTGTTTATTAATTTATACAGTTTGATAGGGCGATAAGTAATATGCAGGAGTGAAAGGTTGAAAGGAATGGGTATAAGGTTGAATAAAAATGCGTATTCAACCTATTGATTTGTACGCGCGTCGCGACGCGCAGATGGGTATAAGAATGAAAAAGAAGCAGGCTGGAAAGAAAATAGATAATGGAATTTCTTTGCTGCTTTCTATTATATTAGTTTTTTGTATTCTGGGAGGCGTTGTATTTTCTGTATCACGCAAAATATCCAGACAAATGTCCGAATCAGCAATTCAAAATTTAAGCGAAAGTCTGGATTTGATACAGTGCACAATAGAAGCAATTTTAAATAAAGAAGCGGAATATCAAAAGATAATGGCCGATAAGATTGCCGAGGCGGAGGATCCGGAGAAATATATTCTTTCCTATAAAAATAATCAGACAATGGTAAAGGTATCGCTGATATTGGCGGGAGAAAAAGAAGGGGTTTCCAATACAGGAGAGGTGTTTTCAGAAGAAGGATTGGACTTTTCACTTGGAGGAACGGTGGATGGTCTGCCGATTTCCCAATCATATATAAACCATATGGGAACGTGGGCCTATTCAATCAAATGTCCTGTTGTAAAAAGCGGTCAGGAAATTGCCTCATTATATATAGAATATGTTTATGATTTTTATGACAAGTCACTTCCAGAAGGATTTTATAATGGAAAAGCAATGCTTTATATTATGGACACAAATACAGAACGGTTTGTGTTAAAGCCTAAGGGAATGGGCGAGAGAAATGCAGGCCACTTGAATCTGGACGATTTTTATCAGGCGAATGATATTCAGGAAGCAGACCTTCGTGAGGAAGTGAAGGAGAGCCTGAAAAACAAAAGAAATATTATGTTTTATCATGATATTAGAGGAAAAAGTTCATTAAGTTATATGTGGACAGTCAATGGCGGTACTATTTATCTGGTTGGATATGTGCCGATTGAAGCAATACAGCAGGAGGGAAGTACAGTAAACCAAAACATATTTATAGTAGTAGTAGTCATGCTGATTGCTTTTTTCCTGTGCTGTATTTTGTATTATTTCAATCAGCGGCAACAGAATAAAATAAGAAGAGAGAGAGAGGAAGAAAGGGAGACACACAATAAACGCCTTGCGGAGGCTTTGCAGGCAGCTCAATTGGCAAGTAATTCTAAAACTACATTTTTATCTAACATGTCACATGATATTCGAACTCCCATGAATGCGGTGCTTGGATTTACGACATTGTTGGCCAAAGATGCAGATAACCCGGAAAAAGTAAGGGAATATACAAAAAAAATCACAGCATCAGGGCAGCATTTACTTAGCCTGATCAATGATATTTTAGATGTTTCAAAAATTGAAAGTGGAAAAGTGGTACTTAATGTTGAAGAGTTTACTTTGAATGATCTGGTGTCTTCTGTGGATGCGATTATCCGTCCTATGGCGAAGGACAAGAGACAAAAATTCCATGTTGAAGTAATGGGCATTAAGCATGAGTATCTGATGGGGGACGAAACGAGGGTTAATCAGATTATAATTAATCTTCTTTCCAATGCTGTAAAATATACGCAAGAGGAAGGAAATATCTGGTTTCGTATTATTGGGCTGAAACAGCGTTCAAGTCAGTATGAGCATATTAAGATAGAGGTTGAAGATGATGGATACGGGATGACGCCAGAGTATTTGGAAACTATTTTTGATGCATTTACCCGGGCAGAAAACAGTACCACGAACAAAGTACAGGGCACAGGACTGGGAATGGCAATTACAAAGAATATTGTGGAGCTTATGGGCGGAACAATAGATGTGACCAGTGAGGTAAACAAGGGAAGCCTTTTTAGAGTTGACCTGGAGTTCCGCATACCAGAAGACCAGGCGGATAAGCGATTTTGGAAGGAGAATGGAATTTCCCGAGTTTTAGCAATTGACAGTAATTCTGTGGACAGTGAAGATATTCAGGCACTTATGAAAGATACAGGAGTTCAGGTAGATGCAGCTTTCAGCGTGGGGGAAGCTGTACAAATGCTGCAAAGAGGTATAGGTGAAGAAGAAAATTATCATGCAATTTTATTGGATTGGGATACCACAGACGTAGAGGGTGTTCAGACAATAACGAAGATAAGAGAAGAGATACCGGATACAGTTCCTATTCTGCTTATGACAGATTATGACGAAGATGGAATGGAAGAAATTTTGCAAAATGAAAATATAGGAATTCTTCCAAAGCCTTTCTTTGCGGTAGCATTTAAAGAAAAAGTTAGGGAGATGCGTAAGGAACAGAAAAAAGATGATGGATCAGAAATAGCAGGGGGAGAAAATCTGGAAGGATTGCATTTCCTAGCGGCTGAGGATAATGAGATCAATGCGGAAATTTTGTCAGAAATTTTGTCAATGGAAGGAGCCAGTTGTGAAATTGTAGAAAATGGCCGGTTGGCATTGGAAAAATTTGAAAGCTCAAAAGAAGGGACGTTTGATGCAATTTTAATGGATGTACAAATGCCTGTTATGAATGGCTATGAAGCTACAAGAGCAATCAGGGCATTACAGCGTGGAGATGCAGAAAAAATACCAATTATAGCAATGACTGCAAATGCATTTGCAGAGGATGAAAAAGAAGCATTAAATGCAGGAATGAATGTGCATTTGGCAAAACCCATTGATATGGTTCAATTGAAAAAAGTGATAAAAGAGTATACAAAAAATAATTATAAAAAGGAAATTTGATATGAAAAAAAATAAGAAATATATTAGTCGGGTAATAGGAATTTGTCTGGCAGGAAGTGCATTGCTTATGATGACAGCTTGCGGAGGAAAAACTGAGCTGGATAGTAATTTGGTAATTTCAAAAGAAGAAAATGAAAAGATAATAAATTTTTTCAGTCCAATGGAGAAGACCATGCCAGATGCTGAGAATACAGCAAGAACTGCAGCGGATTTAACGGTTGCTATGGCAGAAGAAGAACTTGGTGTAAGTGTGGCATATAGAACCTATACCGCAGAAGATTATCAGGACAGAACCTATGATCAGGTAGCGCTTGATCGGGCACGTAATAATATGGATGACTTGTATCTGTTGAATCCAGATGTCATTATGGCCTTAGCGGAAGAAGGAAAGCTTATGGATTTATCAGGGCTTGAAAGTGCGAAAAATTTAAGAGATGTTGTAAGAGTAGCAAATACAGTTGATGGAAAGCTGGTGGCAATTCCTCAGGAGATTGTAGCATATGGCTTGTTTATTAATAAAGAGATGTTTGATGAATTTAATCTGGAGCTGCCGGAAACACCGGAGGATTTTTTAGAGTGCTGCAGAGTGTTTAAAGAAAACGGAATTGAAACTCCCATTGGAGCTAACCGCTGGTGGCTGGAGACATTTGTATTTGCACAGGCATATGCTGATTTATATAATGGCGGAAATGCAGAAGCAGAAATTGCCGCCTTAAACAGTGGAGAAAGTAAATATAGCGATTATATGCGTCCAGGATTTGAGTATTTACAAAAATTAATTGATCTTGGATATATTGATGCTAAAAAGGCCTATGTAAGTGAGGCTGTTGAAGGGGAGGGGGCTGACTTTTTGGCGCAGAAAACGCCTATTGTAATGGCATATTGGGGTGCTGCCAACTCTGATACACTTTATGGAAATCCGGATTTTGAAATGCTTGTGATTGGATTTCCAAGCAGCCGGGGGCAAATGCCGGTTATGTCAATGACAGGGTATGGCATAGGTGCAAATGCAGAACATGCAGAGGATGCAATGCAGGCACTGGAAATAATGACTTCGGATGAGGCACTTCAGGTTTATACGCAGACAAACAGGGTAATTTCTCCATCCCGGAACATTGAAGTAGAATGCATTCCGGCTTTAAAACCTTTGAATGATAAAATACAGGAGAATGTTTATGTTCTTGCTACAAATGCAGGAATGCAAGTCGAGCAGTGGGGCAATACCTGTCTGATTGTCAGGAAGCTGTTAAATGGTGCAACAGTAGATGAATGTATGGCAGAATTTGACAAGCTTCAGGAAGAGGCGTTGAGTAAGTAAAAGGCGTTAAACTTATTATTGCGGCGGCAGGAAAATGCCGCCGCAGAAAGAAAAATTGTAGAAAAAATTTTTTTATTTAAATGGGAAAATAAAAAATTCTCTCTTGTCAAATGTATAGAAGTATGGTATCATAATTTTCGTTGAGGTTGTAAAAGACTCAGCTAAGCAGAAAGCTTGTTAAAAGAAACAGCGGGGCTGTTTTAAAAAAGGGAAACCATTTAATAAGGCTCCGTGGTCAAGCGGTTAAGACATCGCCCTTTCACGGCGGTAACACGGGGTCAAATCCCGTTGGAGTCATTTTATTTATGGCGAGTTAGCCAA
>DKUR01000082.1 GCA_002490775.1 Lachnospiraceae bacterium UBA7199
CAGAAGAAGAATTTAAAATTATATTTATGAGATAAATGAACTTATGTTCGAAAATAATTGCTGTTTTCTGATATCTATGATAAAATAAAAGCATGATAAAGAATGGAGGAATTTCTATATGATGAAAATGCTTATAAAATTGGATGAGGAGAAGATAGAACGTGAGGGGGAATATGATCTTAAAAAAATAAAAAATTTTTTAAATGGTGAATTTTCAAGAATGGGTATCTATAAAGATAAAGAAGGTCTCTATACTAATGGAGATTTTGTAACGTTTGGAAGTATGGTTTTAGTATTATCAGAAACGGATTGGTTTATGGATAATGCCACAGAATGGTTATGGTATGATTCAGAAGGCCAGGTTGATCCGAATGTTTATGGAGTAGAAGATCTTCTTGAACACTATAAAAAAAAGAGAGAGAAGGAAAGAGGGAGCAAATAACAGAGTATGTTGTTGGAAAGTAAAAATGATATAAAGCAAAAAAGAGCCATTAATTTTGATTTAAGTATTAAAAAATTAATGGCTTTTTATTCGGAAACAAATCCAAAGGGTGCTTATAAGGATATCTATAATTATTTTATTCAGAACGGATTTGAACACAGGCAGGGATCTGGTTACTGTTCAAAAATCAAACTGACTAATAGCGAGACTCTCGACATAGTTAATAGAATGTTTAAAGAAATGCCTTGGCTGGATGAATGTTCAAAAAAGATAGATGTCACCAATATTGGAGAAATCTATGATATTAAAAATTTACGAGCTATGGGCAAGCAGCATGAACAAGAGAAATCTCAAGTGCATAAAAATAAGCCCTCTGTTCTCAAGCGTCTGGAAGAAAATAAGAAGATACTGGCAGAAAAAGATGTTTCCGAACAGAATATAGTACATCATAGGGAAAATGAGAGATAAAAAAGATATTGGTACGTAGCGTAAAGCTGGCAGAACAGTCTAAAATGACTGTTTTTTTATTGCCATTTTATGCGACGTCGCATAAAAATTTTGCTAAGGGGAGAGAGCAAATGAGAAAAAATATAGTTTATAAACATATATGTAAAGAAGATACTTATATGTTTAATTACACAAAACTGCCAAATGAATTATTTACAATAGAAATGTTTTCATCCTTATCTCTGCATGCAAAGGTATTATATTCTTTCATGCTGCAGAGGATTTCCATATCAAAGGATAACAACTGGATAGATGATTATGGAAATGTTTATATCTACTACAAATCAGAAGAGATCATGCAGAAATTTAACTGCTCCAATAAAACTGCATCTAAGATTATGTCAGAACTGGAAGAAATAGGCCTGATTGAAAAGAAAAGGCAGGGACAGGGAAGGCCAGATATTATTTATGTCAATAAATTTAGTGAAATGATTGAAGGAGAAGAAAAAGAAGAACCAGAGCAGCCTGGTGAAAATAACAAATATTATCAAGAAGAAAATATGGAGGAAACCAGCGACAATTCAGAAGTGAAAAATATACATTTCAAGAAGTGTAAAAATTACACTTCTAAAGATGTAGAATCTACACTTCTAGAAGTGAAAAATTTACACACTAATAAGAAAGAGAATGATAAAAAAGAGAGAATATTCTCCTCCTCAGTAATGCAAAATGCTGTAAGACTACTGGAAGAGGAGGAGGAAAAATATAAAGAGCGGATCAGGTACCATGAGGCAGAACGGGAATATTCTGCCCAAATTGCCAAAGCCGCCTATGATGAACTGGCAAAACGTGATCGGGCGTACAGGAATGAGTTCACAGCATTGATGTTTGCCAAAGTATGTAAAACAATAGCGTCCAGCAAAGAGCCAATTGTGCATCTGTCCGGCTTTATTAACTGGTGTTATGACAATATAAGGGCACCTGCCAGCAGCACCAGCACAGAAAAAGATACTCCTTACAAACAGTGGAATCAATTTATGCATCAGAATTATGATTTTGACGCATTAGAGAAAGAAATTTTAAGTAATTAGAGCATTAAATGCGATATTAGCAGGAGGAAAAATGAAAAGATTAACAATAAAAGCATCTTCTGGGTTAATACATTTGGAGGATGGAAAAGAATCAACTATGAATATGGCTATTAAAAAGCTGTCAGAATATGAGGATTTAGATGAACAAGGGCGAATGCTGAAACTTCCCTGTGCAGTGGGAGATACAGTATATGCTATTAATACTTTGCCAAGAAGTGGTAAGAAAATTATTGTAAAATTGGAAGCAGATACTTTTTTCTGTGCATTGTCGGTTATTGAAAACAGATTTGGAAAAACAGTTTTTCTGACACAAAAAGAGGCAGAGGCTGCATTTCAAACTGCAGAAATGTAGTAGAGGAATTTATTTTTTGATTTATTTATGCGACGTCGCATAAGGAAGGAGAGAGTGCGTATTGTGAGTGGAGTATTAGAAGAAATGATTATAGAATTTAGAAAAAGCGCAGCAACCCGTATGCTGAAAAAGGAAAAGTATACTAATGAGGAAATAGCAGAAGTTTTAGATCTGCCATTGAGTGTTGTGGAAAGCCTGTTAGAGGAAATAAAAAATAAAAGTTCTTTGTTATAGTGGAAAAGGAGAAAAGCTATGGATAAAATAAGACCACCATGATTTAATACAGGCAAATATTTTATAAAAATGAATTTTAAAAAATAGGGAAGAAGGTAATTTTATATGTCAAATGCTTTATTATTGAATTCTAAACAAAGTAAAAATATTAATGAATTATTGAATATTCTTTCAAACTGTCAAAAAAACCAAGATGCAGAGTTAATAACAATGCTACTTAATCAAATGCAGCAGATGAATGAAAATTTCAATGCAGTAGTTAAAGAACTGAATACAGTAAAAGAAGAGTTAAGACAGCATAATACACATCAACCTGTAGAAAAACAGAGCGTAATCGTAGATACTATAGCAGAATTTGAAAATAAGGTGCAGGATCAGTATCAACAACTTGAATCTATGAAAAACAAACTAAGTGATAAATCTGCTTCTTTAGTGCAGAATTTTAAAGAGGTCGGAACTAAGGCACTAAACAAAGTATGCGAGTTTCTAGGAATCAAAGAATCGTTGATTAAATTAAAGGATATGGCACAGAGTAATGCTGTTGAAATGCAAAATTCCATTGATAAGATTGAAAAAATTGGCTTTGAAGTTAAAAGTGCAGCGACACATATGAAAAATGCAGGAAGAGCTATCGCTGGAAAAGATTTGGCTGATTCGGCTGATACGAAACAATTTAAAATATTTGAAAAATTAAAGGGCTTTTATCAGCAGAAGGAAGAAAAGTTTACTAATCAGGTGGAGAAACTTGATAAAGCGATTGAAAAATTTGAGGGATTGGAAAGAGCAGCAGACAAAGTTTCTGTTAAAGAAAAACTGGCAAATAATAAAGCTGCAATTGAAGCAAGGGAAAGTTCAGAACCAAAGCCGGTAAAAGAAAAACAGCAGCCAGAATTTGCTTTGTAATTTATTTATGCGACGTCGCATAAGGAAAGGAGGTTAAAATATTTATATGGCAACTTCAGATGATGTCAGTAGGCAGCTTCAGGAGAAGTTACAATCAAGTGCATCCCAAGCAGTAAAATCAATACCATATGCAGCCCAGGGAGCAGCCAATGCAGCAAAAGGCATTTTTTCTGGCATTTGTTTATTGATCAGGGCACCTTATCTGACCACTGAAACAGTTATGACAGCGGTAGGCAAATTAAATCATAATCCTAAGTATTCAAACAGTAATATATCTATCCGGGAATTAGAAATGAACTCAGATATTAAAAAGATGGATGACAGTCTTACAAAGGATGTGATGAAACATTTTGACAGCGGCTGTAAAAAATATGGGATAACTTACACTGCAGTAATAGATAAATCTAATAAAAAAGATCCTGCTTATTATGTGTTTTTCAAAGGAAAAGAAACAGCACTTATTGAGCAGGTTATGAAGGAATCCTATCAAAAATTCATGAAAGAGCAGGCCAAGCCTAAATTATCAGTCAGGGCAAAGCTTGCTTTTTTTCATAACCGGGTTGCTGAAAGAGATAGTAAACAGCAGGAGATGGGAAAGGAGAAGCATAATCATATAGCAGACCGCCAGCGGTAATCATCCGGCAGCCCATAAGGAGTGACATTCATGAAAGATATGTTCAAGGAAGATAATAGTAAGTCTGAATCTATGGAAGAAAGAGAAAGTGTCAGAGGAAAACTTATCTATTATCAGGAATTAATATATCAAAATGAAAAAAGAAAAAAGGAAGAAGGTGAGCTGGAAATATAAAAAATTTGAAGTGATACCTGTAAACATAATTACTGATTTTTTAAAATGAAAAGAAAGGAAAACACATGAAATATAATATTAAAGTAAGTGAAGTAAAAAATGGATCGGAAAACTTAAAAGGCCTTGCAACAGTAGTACTTGGAGATTCTTTCCGGCTGGGAAATATTATGATCATGAATGATCCAAAGAAAGATCAACTTTTTGTTGCAATGCCATCATACAAAACAAATCAAGTGAACGATAAGGGAGAGCCAGTTTTTAACAGTTATTTCAATCCCACATCCAAAGAATTTTATAGCGAACTTAGCAGCAACATTTTAGATGCTTTTAATGAGTTAAAGGAGCATCAGGCCGGAAACCGCTATAATGTAACCATTAATGAAAAAGATACCACTATGCCGGAGTTTGAAGTACGTGTCACTCCTTTTGAAAAGGAAAACAGTAACATAAAAGGTCTTGTCAGTATGAAAATCGAAAACTGCATGGCTGTAAATAATCTGACCGTCAAGGAAAGCAGGGAAGGAAATTTATATGTATCCATGCCATCATACAAAGCAAAACAGTTGGATGATCAAGGAAAGGCAGTTTACAAGGATATTTGTAATCCTGTTACTGCTAAGTTTGGTGAAAAGCTCAATCAGGCAATTTTAAGCAGCTATGAGGCAGCAAAAGAAAACACAAGAAATTCTGTTCTTGGGAAGCTGCAGGAAAATAAAGACTCTGTTGAAGCAAAAAGATCAGAAGCACCGGAAAAGGAAAAAGAACCGCGCCAACATGAGCGTGATGATGCCAGGTAAAATACAAAATTCTGAAAGGCAGTTATAATGCTGCCTTTTAATTATATTGTTATGCGACGTCGCATAACGGAAAGGAGATCCAGATTATGGGAAAAATAATTGATTATGAGGCAGAACTGTCCAATCGAAAAAGTATATCAATTAACATTAATGAAACAGGTGGAGAAGAAAAAAAGAAAAATGCAAATCGATTAGTCCAGTATTTCCAGAGGCAGAACAAATTAGAGAAAAGGAGAGGATAGATATATGGTTTCAAAAAGTGAATTTGCTGAAACAATTCAGGAATATTTATTAGCAAAATATCCGGAAATAGAAGAAACATATTATAAACTAATTCGTAAGAACAATGTAGAACTATATGGAATTGTAGTTAAAGATTATTCCAGTAATATATCACCGGTGATTTATATTGATAATTTTTATGAACAAATATTAAATGGAGTGCCTTTGGAACATGTGTGTGGCCAGATAGGAGCCTTTTTTGAAGACAGCAGGCAGCCGCAGACCGATTTGAGCTGGTTTACTGACATTAAAAAAATAAAGGAAATGCTGACAGTCAAGTTAATAAGTCAAAAGGGCAATCAGCAGTTTTTAAGTGATGTTCCTCATTTTGAATATGGAGACCTCGCCGGAATATATCAAGTTGATCTTGGCAGAAACTTTACAGAAGCCGGAGCTTCCATAACAGTAAAAAATGAGCATATGAAACTTTGGAATATATCTGCGGAACAATTGCATCAATATGCGATGCAGAATATGGAAAGTAAAGAGTTTATGATAGGATCTATGGCAGATATTTTCAGAAACAACTTTTTAGGAACCGGAGCTTTTGAAAAAAATGATTCTGACTTACCTGATCCACAAATGTATGTACTTACAAGTGCAGATATGCGAAACGGTGCGTCCGGCATTTTAAATTCAAATCTGCTCCAGTCTTTTTCAGAGAAGTTAGGAAGTGATTTAGTCATACTTCCTTCTTCCATACATGAAGTTATTTTGCTGCCGGATCGGAGCCAAGACTATAATGAATTAATAGAAATGGTTACAGACATAAACCAGAGGGAAGTTGAGCCAGAAGACCGTCTCAGTAATAATGTATATTCCTATGACAGTAAAGAAAAAGTATTGTGCCAGGGAGCAGAGAAAAAGCCTATGCAGATTAAAATCTGCAATATAGATCAAAAGCTTGAACAAAATTCAGTTCTTGGAAAATTAAGATCCCATCAGAGCAGCCTTCACAAACCGGATAAAGATATCCAAGTAAAAGAACACAGTCAGCACCAAACAGAGAGGTAATGATGATATGGAGAAAATAAAAGACAAGATAGAAGCATTTAATGCTCTTGATCTGAAAGGAAAATTAATCATAATAATTCCGTATCTCTTTTCCATTTTTCTTTGTTCGCGAATTGCAGAATTGTACCGCCTGTGCAGTGGGAACTTTGTAAAAATAATAAGAAACATAGAATATCTATATAAAGCAATCCCACGTTTTGCACTGACAGATCTGCTGGTCGGAATACCGGCAGGTTTTTTTATTATCTGGTACATGAAATGGGAAAATGGACTACGGAGAAAGAATACCAGAAAGGGTGTTGAATATGGTTCGGCAAGATGGGGAACAGAAAAGGACATCAAACCATTTATTGATCCGGATCCATTTTATAATGTAATTCTTTCTAAAACAGAAAAATTAAGCATGTCTCCTAAAATGAAAAAATTTAATCTGAACCGGAATAAGAATGTAATTGTATATGGTTCTTCCGGATCAGGAAAAACATTTTCTTTCGTGAAGCCGAACCTGATGCAGATGCATAGCAGCTTCGTTATTACTGATCCAAAGGGCACTTTATTGCCAGAGATGGGAAATATGTTTGCAAAAAATGGATACAGAATCAAAGTCTTAGACACCATTGATATGAGTAATTCCATGAAATATAACCCATTCCGCTATATCAATGAACCGAAGGATATTTTAACACTTGCCAATACGCTGCAGAAGAATTTGAAGCCACCAGATGCCGGGCCAGCACAAGATCCTTTTTTTGACCAGGCAGCGCTTTTATGGCTGCAGGCCGTAATTGGATATTTATGGTATGAAGCCCCACCAGATGAACAGAATATTCCAACGCTGTTAGAAATCCTTGAAGCAGATGAGGTGAAAGAAGATGATGAGAACTATAAAAATGCCGTGGATATGTTGTTTGAAGAACTGGAAGAAAAGAATCCAAGGCATTTTGCAGTTAAGCAGAGAAAAAAGTACAAGAAAGCCGCAGGAAAAACAGCAAAATCAATTTTAATTACCCTTGGAGCAAGCTTATCACCTTTTGATATTCCGGACGTAAGCCGCCTGGTATCTGATGATGAACTGGAAGTAGATACTTATGGGGATGAAGGCCAAAAAACAGCGCTGTTTGTTATTATTTCTGATTCTGACACCACGTATAACTTTATTCCGGCTATTCTTTTTACGCAGATGTTCAATGTGCTTTGCTATAAAGCAGACAAAGAGTATGGAGGGAAACTGCCGGTGTCAGTGCAGTTTATATTAGATGAGTTTGCCAATATCGGTACCATTCCGGGTTTTAAAACTTTGATTACGACTATCCGAAGCAGGATGATATCCGCGATACTTATTCTGCAGACTAAAAGCCAGTTAAAGGATAATTATAAAGATGCAGCGGAAACTATCATAGGAAACTGTGTGCGCCCATAAGTCACC
>DKUR01000085.1:0-19488 GCA_002490775.1 Lachnospiraceae bacterium UBA7199
TATTTACTCATGCGTTTGTCGTGCAAGAAAGGGAGAGATCCATAGTTGGCACAACTGGGTAGAAGAAGTAGAAGTATACGAATAAACGAAAAGGGGCGGAGGGCAAAAGTCCTCTGCTCTTGTTTTTATAAGGGAATGGTTATCTTGACAGGATGTATGCGGAGACGGAGAATGTGGCTTTCTTAGCCGTAAAGATCAACTTTGTGCTTGGCCTGCGTGTGGGCGAGTTGGTTGCTCTGAAATGGGAAGACTGCAAAGAACAATCACACATTCATATTGTATGCGAGGAAGTAAGGAATCAGGAGACGAATCTTTATCATGTGGTGGAGCACACAAAGACAAACCGTGACCGTTATGTGATACTTGTCCCGAAAGCGACAGCTATTTTGGAGAAAATACCCAAAGAGGGCAGTTATATCTTTATGAGAAGCGAGGAGCGCATTACATCCAGACAGATTGCTTATGTATTGGAGAAGTTTGCGGAGCGCCAAGGTGCGCGCACAAAGAGCACCCATAAAATGCGAAAGACTTACGCAAGCAACCTGAACGCGAACGGCGTACCTCTGGATTGTATCAGGGAAATGTTAGGGCATAGCAACCTTTCTACAACCCTTGAATATATCTACAATCCACTGACCGAAAAAGAAACCTATGACCTCATAGCAAAGGCATTGTAAATAGTATCAAACGCTGTCACGCTTTGCGAGCCAGCTTATTGAAAAAGTACTGTCTACAACTGTCTACAGAATTTTAGACATATAAAAATAACGGAAACGCTGTATTTATCAACGTTTCCGCACTTTTTAAAAGAGCGCGAGACGGGACTCGAACCCGCGGCCCCGACCTTGGCAAGGTCGTGCTCCACCAACTGAGCCACTCGCGCATTTATTCATCCGTACCCGACGGACAAATAATACTATACATGATGTTTTTTACTTTGTCAACATTTTTTTCATTTTTCTTATCACAATTCATTTTCTACCCTTCCACCCTGTCTCTGCGCTTTACCCTGAAAATCCTTCTAAGGGATTCATCAATGCGCTCTTCTGTCAAAGTGCCATTTCTAACTGCCTCCAATACACCATTATAAGCAGCTTCAAAATCTTCCGGCATCAAGATCATATCAGCCCCTGCCTGTATTGCCATAACTGCCGCCTGATCAGCAGTATAATACTCTGTAATTGCTGACATGTTCATTGCATCCGTAATCACAATTCCCTGATATCCTAACTGGCCTCGAAGTATTTCCGTGATCATTTTTCCTGAAAGAGAAGCCGGGGTATTATCTCCCGTCACATTCGGCGCTGAAAGATGTCCCACCATGATAAAATCGGCTCCGGCATTGATGCCTGCCTGATAAACGGGAAAATCAACTGCTGTAAAATCTTCCAATGTTTTATCTGTAGCCGCCATGCCCTCATGGGTGTCTTCTGCGGAATCTCCAAGCCCTGGAAAATGCTTAAGACATGCACTAACTCCTGCCCCCTGCATTCCCTGTACCATAGCTGACACCATAGATGCAGTCATATTTGTGTCAGAACCAAAAGAACGGTCTCCTATAATTGTATTGCCTTCTGTTACAACATCTGCTACCGGTGCGAAATCTAAATTAAAACCAAATCCAGACAAATAGCTTCCTATCGCTGCTCCTGCTTCCTGGGCTTTTGCTGCATCACCAGCTGCCCCTATATCAGCCATACTCCCAACGTTTTCAGCCAGACCGCTTTCCGCCACCCTGCTCACCCGGCCGCCTTCTTCATCTACTGCAAGAAAAATAGAATATTTACTCCAGCTTCTTGTATTAGAAAGCATCTCTGTAAGCTGATCCGCGCTCTTAATATTCTGCGAAAAATAAATCAAACCTCCTACTGCATGCTGGCCTAATTTTTCTTTTGTCGTATCACCTGCCCTGATCACCACATCTGTGTCTGTAAGAGCTTCTGGTGTTATAATAAACAGCCCAGCTACTTTATCTTCAAGCGGCATTTCTGCAATACTGGAATTTACGATCTCTTCCAGTTGGTCAATCTCTCCATAATCCTCCACAGATTCTACCGGTGCTTCCACTACCTGCGGCTCCTGTTCTGCCTGAGAAAGCTCTTCCAACTGTTTTTGCAGCTCTTCTGCCTGTTTTCTATCTCTCATGCCTGCAATAAGCTTATTAACTCCAACGATTCCGCCAAGAACCAGACTAACAAGAAAAACCCCAAGAACCACATAAGAAATAATCTGATTTCTCACCCTCCGTCTGTGCCTGAACTCTCTTCGCTCTATTTCATCATTCAGTTCTTCCGTATTCGCCATACCTTACCATGCCTTTCTCCCAATTTCAATCTAAACATACACCAATATATCATACCTTATTTATCTTAGGATTTCTACTGTAAATTACATATTTTTATACAACCGCCATACAAAAACTGTAATGTGTTTTTTCTTAAAAACTGGACCTTGTTTCGCAAACAACGGATGCCAGACTTTGCCAGCCATCCTTATGTTAAACAACGGATGCCATGCTTTGTCAGCCATCCTTATGCTAAATCAAAGCGGGAATCAATCTTTTTGATTAATCCCCGCTCTTAAACTATGCTATCCAATGGCCCTTACCTCTCTTTTCTCTTATTTTGGATAATGTTCCTTATTCAGTTTTGCTTTTTTCTCTTTCGTACTTTAACCATTTTTCTTTTGTACAGGTGTACTGTAACGTTTTATTTTTCTTTAGTAATTCGTTACCTTTTCTTTTGTGTCTCATACGAATTTGAAATTCGCTTTCTTTAGTACTTCTTTCTTTAGTACCTTAAAAGCTTAACTTCTTCACATCTGTCATTTAATTTAATAAATAAAATGACTTATCTTAGGTTTCTGGTGGTCTGTACCTTCCTTTCTTTAAGATTATCTATGTGAATTTGTTTTTGTAATTTTATTATAGCTAATGCGTTTTGATTTGTCAACACTTTTTTTGCTTTTTTTATTTATTTTTACATATTTCTTCTTTTTATGTAAATTTATCTGATAATTTTACATTATAATCCATATTTTCTTATTTTTCCCAATTGGATCATTATATACTTCCCACGCTGGTTCGTTTTTCATCTTATTCCTCATGCATATCGCAAGCACCGCTTGCGATACTGCTCAAACAACGGATGTCAGGCTTTGCCAGCCATCCTTATGTTAATACGAAGTGTGAAAATTTATTTTTCAATTTATTCCCTTTACTTCCATATCTGAAGAAGCTATTGATGCATCTTTCCTTTCTGATTTATAATAGTGTATATTAATTTGCATCATAATTAAAGGAGGATTTTTATGACACCAAAACAACTTGCATTTCAAACTGTCGTAGAAGGCATTACCAAAAAACTTGCATTAAGAAATATGGAAGGATATTTTTTTGAAGACTGCAACTCCTGCGTAAAGGCAATTATACAAATGATGGAAAATGATTCCGTTGTAAGCTGGGGCGGCAGTGAATCAATTAAGGAATGCGGTCTGATGGATGCGGTAAGATCCGGCAATTTCACTTTAATTGACAGGCTGACTGCAAAAACCCCTGAGGAAGACAGGGCATTGTATGCTAAAACAGTACTTTCTGATTATTATCTAATGAGTACAAACGCTATTACGCTTGATGGAGAACTGATCAATATTGACGGAAACGGTAACCGCATTGCCTGTCTGATTCATGGACCTAAACATGTAATTCTTGTGGTCGGCATGAATAAATTAGTCCCTGATGTCGAGTCAGGCTATGCAAGGGTACGTAACATGGCAGCACCTGCAAACGCCCAACGCCTGAAAAAACATACTCCCTGCTTCGATACAGGAAGATGCAGCAATTGCCTCTCCAATGATTGCATGTGCAATCATACTGTTATCACCAGAAGAAGCGGCATACCGGGAAGAATCAAAATATTTTTTGTTGCACAGGAATTAGGGTATTAAACCAAAAGCGGGCTATTTTTACATAAAAACTGCACAGGAATATGTCCCTGTGCAGTTTTTTGTTACAATAAGCTGACTCGCACAGCGTGTCAGCGTTTGTTAACATAAGGATGGCTGGCAAAACCTGGCATCCGTTGTTTCTTTTGTTAAATTAATGGATATTTGTCTGTCAGCTTTTGAACAATTGCTCTTGCTTCTGCAATTTTTTCTTCCCCGCCCTTCACAATCAATGAAATTGCTTCTGCGATCTGATCCATATCCTGTGTATTCATGCCCCTTGAGGTAACTGCAGGAGTTCCTAAACGAATACCGCTGGTTACAAAAGGAGATTTAGGATCATTGGGGATCGTGTTTTTGTTTGCTGTGATATGTGCTTCATCCAGCATCTTTTCAATTGCCTTGCCTGTCAGATCAAAGGGTGTAAGATCTACCAGCATTAAATGATTGTCTGTACCTCCTGAAACAATCTTAATTCCTCTGCTGATCAGCCCATTGCAAAGTGCCTGTGCATTATCGATAATGTTTTTCTGATACACCTTAAAATCATCAGACAAAGCCTCCTTAAAGCAGACAGCCTTTGCAGCAATCACATGCATCAACGGCCCGCCCTGGATGCCTGGGAATATGGCTTTATTAAAGTTATATTTCTCTGCGGCTTCCTTGTTTGCAAGGATCAGCCCGCCTCTTGGACCTCTTAAGGTTTTATGGGTAGTGGTAGTTACCACATCTGCATAAGGAATGGGACTGGGATGATATCCTGCTGCCACAAGACCTGCAATGTGCGCCATATCTACCATCAATACAGCTCCGACTTCATCAGCCACTTCTCTGAATTTCTTAAAATCTATTGTTCTGGCGTACGCTGATGCACCTGCTATAATCATTTTCGGTTTACACTCTAATGCAGTTTCCCTTAATTTATCATAGTCAATAAATCCTTCATCATTTACTCCATAAGGTACAATCTTGAAATATTTACCTGAAATATTCACCGGGCTTCCATGCGTCAAGTGTCCGCCATGATCCAGATTCATTCCCATAATAGTATCGCCCGGATTGCAGACTGCAAACTGTACTGCCAGGTTGGCCTGGGCGCCTGAATGGGGCTGTACATTTGCGTAATCACATCCAAAAAGCTCTTTTGCCCTGTCAATTGCAAGATTTTCCACCACGTCAACACACTGGCATCCGCCATAATAACGCTTTCCAGGATACCCTTCTGCATACTTGTTGGTTAAGGGGCTTCCCATTGCTGCCATAACTGCTTTGCTTACCCAATTTTCAGATGCAATCAGTTCAATATGGCTGTTTTGTCTTTCCTGCTCATCCAGAATGGCCTGGGCAATCTCAGGATCAACATTTTTCACTTCATCAAATGAATACATAAATCTTCCTCCTCTTTGTTATATATAAATATACATCTTACTTCCCATATATATCGCAAACACTGCTTGCGATACTGCTCAAACAATGGATATCAGCCTTTCCATTGGAAAACACCAATTAACGCTCATTATACCATGAACGAGCACGAAAAAAAACCATTCCTTTTTATTTTTTGAAACAATATCCATTACTGCTGAAAAATATCCTAAGTATTCCTTAAGATTTGTGGAATTATGAGAAAAAAACTTTACTATACAGAAAAATACTGCTAAAATATGAAAAGATTTCAGAGGGATAAAAATATGTATTACATTATTGTAAATCCTGCTTCAAAATCAGGAAAAGGACAAAAGATCTGGTCTATCTTAGAACCGGTTCTTATTGAGAAAAAAATCGAATATAAACTATATTTTTCCAAAGAAATCGGACATGTCAGCAGACTTGTGCGAGAAATTTCCGCTTCTTTGGCAAATAGTGCGCCTGATTTTATTTTGAAGCTGATTATTCTTGGCGGAGACGGAACCTTAAATGAAGCGCTTCAGGGAATTTCTGATTTTGAGCGCGTCCATCTTGGCTACATTCCTACTGGTTCAAGTAATGACCTTGCAAGGGATTTATGCCTTCCTAAAGATCCGGTTAAAATACTTGAAGCAATTTTATCCTGCCGGACACCCTCTGCTTTAGACTTAGGACAGCTTACTTATAACAAATCCTCCAAAGAATTTTCCAGGCAGCATAGTGATGAAACTTCTAGTTCCCGTCTTTTTGCAGTAAGTTGTGGAATTGGATTTGATGCAGCAGTCTGCGAGGAAGCCCTTGCTTCCAAATTCAAAAATATATTAAATAAAATTGGACTAGGGAAATTAACTTACCTTAGTATTGCTCTTAAACAGTTGATTAAAGCAAAAAAAATCACCTGTAAGGTCACTTTCGATGATGCGCCTCCAATTTATCTGCCAAAATTTTTGTTTGTGGCTTGTATGATTCATCAGTTTGAAGGCGGCGGTTTTAAGTTCTGCCCGGGTGCGAGTGCCTATGACAGACTTACAGACATATGTGTTGTAGGTAATATTCCCAAATGGCTGATTTTAATGGCCCTTCCCACTGCTTTCTTTGGAAAACACTATTTCTTCCGCGGAATTGACCATTATACCGCCCACAGGATTCATCTGGAAACTTCCGCGCCATTATGGGTACATACGGATGGCGAAGTTACCAGAAAAAGCAGCTCTATCACTATAACAAATGCAGAGCATAAACTGTATTTCCTTTTGTAGTTTTATATCTATCCAAATATCCCCGCAGTATGCGGATATTATAATTGTGTGTAAAGTAATAGGAGAATTCATTATGAAAAATTTTTACGAAAGGTATAAGCATGCTATACCGCTTATTATCTATGCAATCATTTATTGTACTTGGTTTGTCTATTTGGAGAAAACCATAACCCATCCATCACGAATCATCCATATGAAACTGGATGATTTCATTCCCTTTTGTGAAGTGTTTGTAATTCCTTATTTTCTTTGGTTTGCATATGTATCAGCAGTAGTTCTTTACTGCTTTTTTAAGAACAAGCAGGAATATTATAAATGCTGTGCATTTCTTTTTACGGGAATGACTATTTTTTTGATTATATCAACCCTATGGCCGAACGGACATCATCTTCGTCCCTACATTATGCCAAGAAATAATATTTTTACCCAAATGGTAATTCATCTATATAAAGCCGATACGCCCACTAATTTATGGCCAAGCATACATGTATATAACTCTATCGGCGCTCATTTGGCGGTAATACACAATGAGCGGCTGGCTCAAAATAAAGCAATACGCACTGGTTCTTTTATCCTATGTGTATCCATCATTTTATCTACCGTATTTATTAAACAGCACTCTATGTTTGATGTGCTTACTGCTTTTGTATTATCTGCTGTTATGTATGTGATCGTTTATCAGGCTGATGTTGTTTCGTCTTACCGCTCTCACCGCACGGAAACCAAACGCCGCAGGCTGCGCAGAGCTTGAGGGAAAATTTTAGTTTAATTATAACAGTTCAGCACTCATTAATTCATAAAAGCGGCTGCTCCGCATCCGTCGCCGCTTCGCGGCTTGTCTTTTATTCATTAATGGGCGCTCCGCTCATGAAAAAAACAGTACAATGCGCTTTGTGTGCAAGCACCCACGCGCATTGTACTGTTTTTTTCATGGCTGAACTGTTAGTTAAAGTTAAAAAACCGACGGCAGATTTTGTAGCCTTCTACGGAAATTTTTCTTCCTCCTCTGCCTGGAAGGTTCATGCAGGAACCTAAAAGACCATAGCGAAGTTTCCTGTATAAAAACCAGTCCTTTTTCTTTAAATATTCCCATAATTCCTTTTTCTTTCCTAAATTTTCTTCTGTTTCCGAACGTATTAATAATATAGAAGAAACTGTTGTAATAATATCCAGATAGCTTACCATATAATGATAAAGTTTTTTATTTCCTGCAATCTGACTTTTTCTCTCAGTCATATAGTCAATCATCAGTTTATTTACTCTAATCTGCTGATCTATTCTGCCAATCATAATATCTTCATTCACTGACTGATCTGCCCTGCCAATATAATAACGGTAAAAATTAACATCCAAATAATACATGTTTCTTACATAGGGAAGGGGTTCAAATACATATAAGTTATCAACATAAAATGTATGCTCCGGCAGTTTTAATCCACACTCCCTAAGCAGCTTGGTACGGAAAATCACTGAATGCATTAATATATATTGTCCCTTATGAAAGTGCCTGACATCCTGCCAGGTAAACATTTCATTTTGCGGCAGAGCGTGCTTATACCGCATTACCTTATGCCTGTTTTCACCAATTTTTTCATAGACAAAATTGCTGACAAGCATATCCAGTACCTTTTCTCCGCCTGCAAGATTCTGCAAAGTCTCAAGGATCTGCCTATAGGCTTCCTCTTTTACCCAGTCATCACTATCCACCACTTTGAAATACAAACCGGATGCCCTTTCGACTCCTGCATTTACTGCCGATCCATGTCCTCCGTTTTCTTTATGAATCACCTTCACAACAGAAGGATAATTTTCTGCATATTCATCTGCAATTGCTGCTGTTTCATCGGTAGAACCGTCATTCACAATAATGATTTCCACATCCTCGCCGCCCTTTAAAAGGGAATCAATGCACTTTCTCATATATTTTGCCGAATTATAGCATGGTACTGTAAATGATAAAAGTTTCATAATATATACTCCATTTCAACATACTTTCATGCGCCACACCGATATCATACTATCTTTTACTGCCAGAATCAAATTAAAGTTTTCTTATGAAAATCCTATGAGTGCCTTAAGATATGCTTTATACGCAGATGGAATCGGATATTTTTCTTTAATTTCCCTGACTTTTGCAAAAATAATTTCACTTTCAACCTTCCTTTTTGCAAGTTCATCTACTCTGACTGCATAGCCAATCATATGCCACTCCTTATGCGTAAAAATATGTTTACTTGAACTTAATGCATCTATTTTTAAAACAGAAATCCCTTCCCTTTTCAGGTATCTTAAAACCTGTTCATCCGTCAAATGCCCTTCAAGACAGGGGAACTCATACATACCGGCAAGAAGCCCATGATCCGGGCGTTTTTTCAACGCTGTTTTATTTTCATCCCGAATAATGAGAACTGTCTTTTTTTCAATGGTTCTTGGTTTTTTCGGTGTTTTATATGGAAATTCCAATTCTCTTTCCTGTAAATGCGCCTCACACAAAAGCTCCCAGGGACACCGTCCACAATCCGGCTTTCCATTGGGAATGCATACAACTGCTCCTAATTCCATAAGCGCCTGGTTAAAATCTCCCGGCGTTTCATAAGGCATACCAAGACGCACTTCCTCCTCTACCTGACAGCGGACTGACTGCTCACTGATATCCCTGGAATCTCCATTCAATCTTGCCAGCACACGAAGCACATTTCCATCCACCGCCGGTTCTCTTTCTCCATAAGCAATAGAACTAACAGCTCCCGCCGTATAGCTGCCTATACCCGGAAGTTCCAATAGCTGCTTGTACTTCCGCGGCATAATTCCCCCATGCTCCTCCATAATGATCTGAGCCGCTTTCTTCAAATTTCTGGCACGATTGTAATATCCCAATCCTTCCCACAACTTTAAAAGCTCTTCCTCCTCCACTGCTGCCAGATGGGCAATATCAGGCAGCACTGCCATGAATCGTTCGTAATACCCTTTGACTGCTTCCACTCTGGTCTGCTGCAGCATAATTTCAGATACCCATACATGGTATGGATCTGTATCCTCCCGCCAGGGAAGAATCCTTTTATTTTTCCGATACCAGTCCAATAGCGGCAGTGCTGCTGCTTCCAGCTTAGAAAGCCTGACCGGAACCGGTGCATGGAGCTTCATAGTATCCGAAGTCACCTTACAATCATAAGCAAGTATGTGAACTCCTGCCTGCCTTGCCCTCAAAAGTGCATCTGCAAATTCCGGCTGTGTTTCCCGATTTGGAACAAAATAGTTAACGTTTTCCATTTGAATCACCAAAATAACATATGTCTCAAATCCCTGCTGCACTGCCTCTATCAATTCATTCACATGTTTCACTGCCCTTTGGGAAGGTGCATCAGGAAACAATACCACACCCTGCTGCTCTAAGGTTACGCCTTTTACTTCTATAAACAACTTTTCATCTGCTGTCTCTGCATAAAAATCAAATCTGGAATTTTGAAATTTTGTTTCCGGCCTTAACAAAGAAACGCCCTCTTTCAGCCCTCCTGCCAAAATCCACTCCTTAACTACTTTGTTTGGCGCTCCTGAATCCATATTTATTATACGGCTCCCCTTTTTAACAGCTACCAGATCGTAAGCTGTACTTCTATTGGAGTTCGTACTTTTATTAAGGTAAACTACTGCATGATCTGTCAAAAGTTCCCGGCATCGGCCAGTATTTTTTACATGCACCTTTTCCCTTCGTCCATCAATCTCAACATATGCAATAAATCTGTTAGGGCGGCTGATAAACCGCCCCTCCTCTATGTGTTCATATTTCATTTTACACTTTTCTCCATTTCAAAGCATTCTGCTGTGTCTGCCATCAGACATACTTGCCAGAACACCTTTTTTGGGCTCAATGCCGCCACAATTATGGATCACGCTTATGCTCTGCCTTATCCTGCTGCTTATAAGGCACCCTCGCCGCCGGCACTACCTGGGAGGCTGGTGTGGTATGCACTGCCTGATCATCAAAAAAAATGTGAGCGCCAAAAGCTTTTAATACATCCCGTTTGGTGATACCGCCTAAGAAAAACGCCTCGTCAATTCTCACATTCCATGCCCGCAGGGTACGAATCACACGTTCATGGGCAGGCGCACTTCTGGAAGTGACCAGTGCGGTTCTTATTGGCGCCTGCTCCGGCGAAAATTCCCTTTGAATATCGGAAATAGTTTTTAAAAATTTTGCAAATGGCCCTTGCTTTAAAGGATTATCTGCCTGCAGCCTTTCATTTTCTTCAAACGCTTCCAGCCCCTGCTCCCGGAAGATCTGCTCCGATTCATCTGAAAATAATACAGCATCTCCGTCAAAAGCAATCCTGATCTGTGAAATTTCTTTTCCTTCCTGATACGATCTGATCTCATCACAGCAGATAATTCCTGCGGCAATTCCACAGTCAATGGCTGCCTGCACATCCTTTTCATCTGCCGAAAGGTACAAATCTGTATGAAATGCTTCAAGATAAGGCGCCAGGGAAGCACCGCTGGCAAGCACTGCTCTTGAAATATCCAGTCCATAATGCGCTATGGAATTAAATACCCGCAAGGACGTGTCAGGGCTGTTGTGAGACATGATAATGACCTCCACTCGTCCTTCCTGTCCTGGTATTTTATTTATATTAAGCAAAGCTTCTATCAGCCGGTATCCATTTCCAGGGGCTAAAAGCTCCTTTTCGTGTTCTACCTGGTAGGCACAATATGCCTCCACACCCTGAGAGCAAAAAATTTCATTTTCTACCGTCAAATCAAATAATGCTCTGGATGAAACTCCTATTACCAGTCTGTTTTCTAATTCATATGCCATATGATACTCCTTCCCCCGCATCTGCTGATTGAAGCAAAAAAGCAAATCCTGCTTTCTGCTGGGAAAGAGAAGTCTTCCTATTTCAGACGGTTACATTCATACTTTTCCAAGGTAAGAAGGCATGTGCGAAGCTGATCAAACCGATCTTCTATTTCACCCTCCTCAACCTTAACATCTATCGCCATCGACATAATATTAATCATATCATTGGTAATGCGATGGTGTAATGCCGCAAGTATGTTAATCCTCTCCTCATAAGACCCGGCATCTAAAAATTCCAGCACCAGCGGATCAATATTTAATTCTTCTTCAGCTTCATCTATATCCTGCTTTATCTCTTCTTCCTTTAAAGCAGAGACAACCTCCGGCTCCTCCACCAAAGCCTTTTCCGGCTCTGTAACAGGCTCTATCACATTTTTCTGCAGTTCGAACCTCTTCTCCTGCCCGGCATCTGGATACTTTTCTTTGTCCAGCTTTTCCATAAACATGGTAAGGGGCCTTGCATACACCTGGTATTCCCCATAAAGTGCCTGATAGATTACCAGTTCTTCTCCTGTTTCACTGTGACGCGCCATAGTAATTATACGATAAAGATTTCCTTTAAAATGCCTGAAAATCTGTCCCTGTAATGGAATATTTGACATAGCATCCTCCAATTCTTTTTCTGCATCTTCTGTAATGCAGATTTCATATTCACTGATTTTGAACAGTTCTTTATAGCTATATCAATTATAATCCCAGTTCTGGTCATTGTCATTCTTCTTTTACAGAAATACAACAGAAAAAAAGTATGGCTCTGCACATGTCTTTAATTCTTTACATTCTTCAGCCAAATGAGTTTTTTCTTCCTCATTCAGCTTATCAATCTTTCTGTGATGGATCGTCACCGTGTACTCCACATTGCCATCCCCATCAGTCACATAATTCATTGTAATTCCACTGTCCGCATACCCCTTTTCTTCCAGATAATTTTTAATTTCCTGTATATATTCCTGCCTGGCTGTGTGGTAATACTGCTCTGTAGCAGCGCTTCTTTCCCTATTCCGGCTATGTACTATGCCTAAAATACTGAATGCTGTTGTAAGCGCTAACAGCGCTATCATAATTCCTGCTGCGGTATTTTTCTTCTCATTTTTCATACTTTTCTCATTCCTTTCATAAACTGAAAAAGCGGCATTTGTCAAATATTCATGGAAACATGACTATTTTTCTCATTGCGCGTAAAATAAATTAAGAGTGAAAGATGTATCTTTCACTCTTAGTATAAAAAATGCTGTGTACCATAAACAGGACTCTATTCAAAAACTTCACTTATATTTTTTATTTTCCGGCAGCAGTCCGGCAGATGCGCTGGTTCTTCTCCCGACTGCTGCGTAAAAACATACATACTGTCTATCCCATATTTTTCCGATCCTAAAATATCTGCCTGATACTCATTTCCAATCATCACTGACTCTTCTTTCTTTAAACCATACTTTTGAAACAATTGCTCATAAAAATGAAAAGAAGGTTTTTTAACTCCAGCATCAGAAGAATATAAAACACCATCAAACTGATCATAAATCCCCAGCATTCTCATTTCCGGCTCTGTAAAAACCCTCTGGGCATTTGACAAAAGATATACTTTTTTTCCTGCTTTCTTAAGCCTTGAAAGCATATCCAGGACGCCTTCATATAATCTTATATAGCTCATGGAAAGACTTCTGAATATAATTCCAGTCTGACTTATCCTTTCCTGGTCAGCTTTCACTTTTTTTGCTTCTAAAAGTTTATAGAATACATTTTCAAGCAGAATTTCCACCTCTTCCCCTGTAAGAGATTCATCTGAAAGCTTTTTCTGCATCCGGGGCAGCAACGTACACAGTTCTTCTTTTACAGCCTGTTTATAGGCTTTTTTCAGTTCAGGCCCCTCATAATCTGCTCCCGTCATGGAAAAAATACATGCCAGATTTTTCCACAAAGATGCCTTATCTTCATTAGTATGTATGTCCACTAACGTACCATACAGGTCGAATATATAATTCTGATACTCTTTGGGCATGATCTTCTTTCTTTCCAGATATTCTCCCATTACTTTACGAATCCGTGCAAACTGTTCTTTTGTTTTTGGATTTTCGGACTTAAAATCCATCACTTTTTCAATATATCCCTGATGATATGCTAAAAAAAGGCTTCTTGGATATACAAGCTCATAAATCAGGGAAATAAGGTTTACCACATGATCTGCCGGTGTTTTTTTTAGGCTTCTTAAAACTGCATGTCCTTCCTCAAAGGCTTCCATCACCTTGTCTGTAACCTCACAAGAATAAAGCTCTCTGCTGGTTACGTTATAAATTTCCTCTAAAGGGAAATCTACATTTACCTTCAATATATCAATTTTATCCGCATCTCTTAAAATCTGGCAGAACATTTTTACCCGTTCGGTAAGCTCCTTTGGCAGCCGGTATGCACTGTGATATGCCACTGCTATCCTTAAAAGCTCGTCCTCTGAATCATCTTCTATATAATCCCTGATTTTTCCCTTATCAAAAAGAATTTCCGCACCATACTGGGCATGGTCGATAGACTGGGCATCTATAAAAGTTCCATAATTTTTAAGCTGCTCAAACCTGCCCACATCATGCAGCATCCCAAGAAGCCACGCCAAAAGCGTATCTTCACTGCTAAGCTTTAAGGAACAGGCAATACTTTCACACAATTCACTGACGCGATAAGTATGCTCAATTTTAAGACGTACCTTTTCCTCTTTTCGATTATAATTTTCCACATAAGCTTCAAAAGCATGAACTACCTTTTTTCTATCGATTTTCATAACGATTACACCTTAATCCTTTTTTTAAGCTTATAACATTATACTCCACGCCTTGAGAAACAGGCAACTAAATGTTACTCCTTTTCTTCCTCTGTTTTTAATGTTAAAATAATAATGATTTTATCAGCTTAAATCTAAAAACAATATTTCAAGGAGAAACAGCTATGCTTCAAGCCTTATACTATATACCTGCCTATGATGAAGAATTGATTTATGCAGCAGTCTGCAAATTTATGGATGCTCTTTCCATTGCACAGGATATGCGCCCTGGCTTAAAAGTTGTGATCAAACCCAATCTTATTATTGCAAAAGGGCTGGAATATCCTGCCACCACACACCCACTTATTATTAAAGCTGTTGTCCGCTGGCTGCACGCCCATAATATTACAGATATTACCCTTGCTGAAAGTTCCGGCGGTTTATATAATGCAGAATACATGAAAAATATTTATCATGTATGCGGCATGAAACAGCTTGAACCAATGTTAAAGCTGAACATGGATTTTTCCGCCCAGACAGTAAATTGCAAGGAAGCGTTTACCAACCACTCTTTCCACCTTATTACCCCTATCGTAAAAGCGGACTATATCATCAATATCTGCAAATTAAAAACCCATGCCATGACTGGATATTCAGGGGGAATTAAGAATTTGTTCGGCACCATTCCCGGTCTGGAAAAGCCGCAAATGCATTATCGCTGGCCAAATATCAGCGATTTTTCCCATATGCTTTTAGAGCTTGCACAGACCATAAACCCTCAGCTTACCATTATTGATGGAATTGACGCTATGGAAGGAAACGGGCCTACAGGAGGTACCTCCCACCCTCTCCATCTGCTTTTTGCTGCAAGAGATCTCTATACCCAGGATTATTTTGCGGCCAAACTTATGGGACTTGATCCCATGAAAATAGAAATGATCCGTCAGGCTGTGGAAAGCGGGCTTGCATTTCCTGATGAAATTCAGCTTGCGGGCGATCCTGTTCCTAAGGATCTTACCCCTTTTAAACTGCCTGATACGAAAAAACTTGACTTTACGGATGAAGTGCCTTCCTTTTTAAGAAAGCCTGCCGCTTTTTTCTTAAGCCATATTTTCAAATCCTATCCCCAGCTTAACAAAAATCTCTGTGTAGGATGCGGAAAATGCGCAGAAAGCTGCCCTGCACATGTAATTAAAATTGAAAATAAAAAAGCGAAATTCAAAAAAAAGGGCTGCATTTCCTGCTTTTGCTGTCAGGAAATGTGCCCTATGAAAGCCATATCCGTAAAAAAAGCCCTTTAGGCAAAGGCAGGTTTTACTTGATTTCAGTCACCTCATATCCTGCCTGCGCCACTGCTTCTTTTAATACATCATCGGCTACTTCACTGCCAAGAATAAGCTCTGCGCTTTTATTTTCAAGACTCATGGAAACGCTTTCCACTCCTTCGATCTCCTCCAGTGCTTTCTGTACCCGTCCTGTGCAGTGCGCACACATCATTCCTTCAATGATCATTGTTTTTTTCATTTCTTTTCTCTCCTTTTCTTTGTTGTTTTTACATGTTTCACTACATATTTCCATATCCGGCTCTGGTTCTGCGGCAACAGAAGGTTCCGAAAAGTCTTCTGACATGCCTTCCGTTTCCTGATAAATGTAAGGCTTAAAATTACGAAGCCGAAGGGCATTTCCCACCACGAACAAACTGCTGAGGCTCATTGCTGCCGCTCCAAACATGGGATTAAGACGGATGCCAAACATTGGATACCATACGCCTGCGGCCAGCGGAATCCCTATCATATTATAGAAAAATGCCCAAAACAGATTTTCTTTGATATTTCTGATCACATCCCGGCTTAATTTTATAGCAGTAATTACATCCGTCAGCCTGCTTTTCATCAATATGATGTCCGCACTGTCAATTGCCACATCTGTTCCTGCTCCAATGGCAATTCCCACATCCGCTGCCGCAAGCGCCGGGGCATCATTAATCCCATCTCCAATCATAGCCACTTTTTTTCCACTCTTTTGCAGCTTTCTAATCTCTTTTTCTTTATCCTCTGGAAGCACTTCTGCAACCACCTGATTAATCCCCAGTTTCTTCTGTACCGCCTGTGCAGTACGCTTATTGTCTCCGGTTAACATAACAACTTCTATATTCATTTTATGAAGCTCTTCGATTGCTTTTTCCGAAGAATGCTTAACAATGTCAGCAACTGCTATGATTGCAGTAAGCCCATGCTCTCTGGCAAATAAAAGAGGCGTCTTGCCTTCTTCTGACAATTTTTCCAATGCATCTTTCTGCTCCCCGGAAAGAAAAACTCCATTTTCTTCCATGAATTTTTGGTTTCCCGCAAGACATTTTACCCCATCGCAAATCCCCTGCACGCCTTTGCCAAATACAGCCTGAAATTCTTCTGCTTTAGGTATCGTTAACTTTTTTTTCAGTGCTTCATTTACAATCGCTTCTGCCAAAGGATGCTCACTAGGTTTTTCAATAGCTGCTGCAAAAGCAAGCATTTGATTGGTAGTTATATCCTTTTCATATCCCAGTATATCTGTTACCTTGGGCTTTCCTTCCGTAATAGTTCCTGTCTTGTCAAGAACAACTGTATCCACATCTCTTGCTGATTGCAGGGCATCCCCTGATTTAATTAAAATACCATTTTTTGCACCTACGCCGGTTCCCACCATAATTGCCACTGGTGTTGCCAGCCCCAGTGCACAAGGGCAGGAAATAACAAGTACCGCTATGGCAGAGGAAATTGCCGCCTCAAAGCCTCCTCCGGTTAACATCCACACTACAAAGGTCACAAGTGCAATCACCATGACAGCCGGAACAAACACGCCTGCAATCTTATCCGCCATCCGTGCAATCGGCGCCTTGGAAGAAGAGGCTTCTTCCACCAGACGAATGATCTGGGATAAAGTAGTATCTTCTCCAACCTTTAATGCCTTGCAGACCAGCCGGCCTGCTTTATTCATGGTTGCAGATACCACCGGATCACCGGGCTGTTTTTCTACAGGGATGCTCTCTCCTGTAATCGCCGCTTCATTAATACTTGAAGTGCCTTCTACTACTACCCCGTCTGCCGGAACAAGACTTCCCGGCTTGACAACAAACAAATCTTCCTTTTTTAGCTGATAGGTGGGAATTTCTTTTTCCTCACCATTTTCCATAAGCAGAATTGCAGTTTTAGGCGAAAGGTCCATCAACTTTTCAATTGCTTCACTGGTTTTGCCTTTTGAACGTGTTTCCAGATACTTCCCCACAGTGATAAGTGCAAGTATCATACCTGCCGACTCAAAATACAAATCTGACGCATATCTGCTCACCAACGCATCATTTCCATGCCCCAGCCCATAACCAATCCTGTAAATTGCAAATATACCATATACAAGAGCCGCACCAGAGCCTATTGCAATTAAACTGTCCATATTAGGGCTTAAATGAAGTAATGTCTTAAATCCGGTCTGATAATATTTCCGGTTTACATAAATAATAGGCAGCGTCAGTAAAAACTGTGTAAAAGCAAAAGTCAGTGCATTTTCATTTCCATGAAATAAGTCATTCAGCCACTTTGGCGGCGTAAGATTCAGCCACATAAAAAACATGTGATGCATAGAAACCAGCATTAAAAGAACCATAAAAACAATAGAAATGATTAGTCTGGATTTCATTTCTTTATTTGCCTTTTTCCCTTTTAATGCCTCACGTCCTTCCAGATTTTTACCTGCACTGTCTATATCCAATGCTGCA
Organism: Lachnospiraceae bacterium UBA7199; assembly: GCA_002490775.1. Taxonomy (GTDB): domain Bacteria; phylum Bacillota; class Clostridia; order Lachnospirales; family Lachnospiraceae; genus Suilimivivens. The sequence goes on from DKUR01000085.1 coordinate 17,967, forward strand.
CCTATCCCGGAAGCCTGCCCTGCATCACTTGGATTTTCTTTTAAATTGGCACCGCCTTCTCTGCGCTCTCCCTGCAGCAAACCTGCACCATAACCTGCTTTTTCCACCGCTTCTATAATTTTTTCTTCATTACATGCTGTCTCATCATATACCACCTGCATACTGTTAGTCAGCAGATTAACAGAAACCGACTCCATTCCTGAAAGCTTTGCCACACTTTTTTCTACATGTGATGAGCAGGCAGAACATGTCATCCCTGTTACTGCAAATTTTTGTTTTTTCATTTTATCCCCATCTGCGCGTTGCGACGCGCATACAAAACAACGGATGACACGCTTCGCGAGCCATTCTTATGTTAATCAATAGGTTGAATACGCATTTTTTATTCAACCTTATATCCATGCAACTAGCAATCTATTTCAATTTTTTGACCAGTTCAATAGCTTCTTCCATAATTTGTTCATTTCCTGATTTGATTTCCTCCACCACACAGGTTTCCATATGTTCTTTTAAAACAATATATCCGAAACTCTGCAGTGCACTTTCCACTGCTGCAATCTGCGTCAATATATCACCGCAGTAACGGTTTTCTTCCAGCATCCTGCTGATGCCGTTTAACTGTCCAATCATACGGTTCAAGCGATTCTGAAGTTGCCTGCTCTGCTCTTTGCTTCTGGGCGTATGCTTGGTGCGGCAACAGTTACACTTATTTTCATCCATTCTATTATCCCCTTCATGCGTCATATTCATTACCTGAAAATAAAAAATTTTTATACCCATATGGGGTATATTTTCAGCTTAATAATATACCCATATGGGGTATTTGTCAATCCCTTTTGACTTTTGCGCAAAAAGCAAAAATAAGCGTAAAAAACTGCTATCAACTAAATCAAAGCTGATAGCAGTTACCCTTCTCTCATTTTCATGTTATACCTTTCGTTTAGCAGACTGTACCTGCAAACTTTTTACCTTTTTGCCTTTCAATTAGATTAATCAAATTGGCATTGGAACAATCTTATCCTTGTAAAGCAGCAGCCTGCTTAACTTTTTGGCATTTGACTGAGCCAAATCATAGGTTTTTGAAATCTCTGTCTGAAGCGCAAATTCCAAAGTATCCATTTTATCACGTACGTTTACTACGGACAAACGTACTGCTTCAATTTTACCGCCTAAATCTGTACGCATATCTGACATTTCTGTACGAATACTGACAATATCAGCTTTAACATAAGCCATATCTGTCTTTAATACAGTGACTTCCGTTTTCAGACCTTCTACATCGGTCTTTAACACTGCTACATCGGTCTTCAACTCAGCTACGTCGGTCTTTAATACCGCTACATCGGTCTTTAACACCGCTACATCGGTCTTTAACTCGGCTACGTCGGTCTTTAACACCACTACATCAGTCTTTAATTCGGCTACGTCGGTCTTTAACACCGCTACATCAGTCTTTAACTCGGCTACATCAGTCTTTAATTCGGCTACATCAGTCTTTAATTCGGCTACGTCGGTCTTTAAC
>DKUR01000085.1:19784-70395 GCA_002490775.1 Lachnospiraceae bacterium UBA7199
TCAATTCGGCTACGTCGGTCTTTAGCCCGGCAATATCAGCTTTCATTTCCGACATATCTGCCCGCATTATGCGCATTTCTCCCTGCATGCTGTCTAAACGGCTTAATATTAGTTCAGTATCTGTCATGGGCATATCCTCCTTCCTATAGTACTCTCCTTCTGCCTCATGCTCTGGCCATGACTTGAAAAGATGTACTTCCATCCTATCGGATACGGCAGGATATGTCAATCTTTTTTTAGATACAAATAATTGATTTTACGATAAATCATTTTGTGTTTTTATTTCAGGCAGATCTGACCTTTTTGCTCTTATCATGTGCAAAAGAAAAATAAAACATCCCGATCCGCAATTTATTTTCCTCGTAAATGTCCATCGCCTTATACAATTCCTTATAATGGTCAAACAATACTCTCTTAGTCCGGACAGTCACCTGAAAATTAATCTGGGTATCTACAAGGCTTCCTTTCGTTTTTACGTAATAATACAGAGGTTTGGTAATTACTCCAACCTTACCTACGTACAGCAGATATTCAAGATTAAACCGAAAATCCTCACACCAGTCTAATTCCGGAGAACAGGACAAATGAAATTTATTTATAATATCTGCCTTAAAAAATTTATTCCACAGCACTCCATAATAAAAATTAGCCGGTGCTTCCATCATATACTCTGCGTATTTCATTTTTGTGATAACAGGGCCTGCATTTATGTGTCCTTTTGCAATAACTTTCCTTCCACGAACTCTGTAAAAATCAGAAATAACCATTTCACATCCAAATGTAAGGGCTGTTTTTACAAACTCTTCCGTCGCCTGCTTTACAATCCAGTCATCTCCATCTACAAACTGCAAATATTCGCCCTTTGCTGCTTTTATTCCAACATTTCTGCTGTCAGAAACGCCGCTGTTTAATTTCTGAATGGGATGAAACCGGGAATCAAAAGCAGCATATTTATCTATTACCTTCTGTGTATGATCCGTACTGCCATCATTGATCACTATGATTTCAATATTAGAATATGTTTGGTTTTGAATACTTCTTAAACATCTTTCTATGGTTTTTTCCCCATTGTAAACCGGTACAATAATGCTTACCAGCGGCTGCTCCATTTTGCTGTCTCCTTTATACGTTATTCCCAATTAAAAAATAGTTCTCATCAGACCTGATTTCCACAAAAGTCTCAGTAGTAATACAAAAGTATAATAAAAAATTTATCTCTGCCACGGGAAAAAATCAATGATAAAAATATAAATTATTTCTAAAAAGAATATATCTTTTTTATAATTTAAACGCCTTACCCACAATATCAAATCCCCGTCCGTTCTGCTCTGGATATGCTTTTGTCTTAAAGTATTTGTTATTCATGATAATTATATGTTCAATCTGTCTTGCATATAATATCCGTTCATCAAAACAATAAAATACATTTCCTAATAATTCCAGGCTTTTATGATAATACTCTTTTCCATTGCCTTCCACCTTGGGATATACTGTAACAGGCGCCTCTCCCCATGCAGGTATATAGGCACAATTTATAAAACGATTTTCCTTTAGAGCAACCGAATCAACCGCCCCTGATTCATACCATGAGCATGCTTCTCCCTCCAGGAAAACAGCCGCACCCGCTGTTTCAAAAACACAATCTTCCACTAACGCTTTTTTGCAAGTAAGAAGAACTCCTCTGGCGCGGTTTTTTCGAAATTCGCATTTTCTGATAGTAACATCAGGTGAAAGCGTAATATTCTCTATTACCGGGTTTTCTGGCAGCTTTTCCGGGAGCTGTCTGTCAAACACAGCCAGCACTGCGTTTTCCCTTACAGAAACACTTTCAAAATATCCTTTCCATATGGGAGTAAGGCTCTTAGCATCCATAATTGCCACCTCATCACCAGCACGCGCCATCCTTACGCCTCTCTGTTCCGGATGCCCCCATCCCAGCAGCAGCTTTCTGCTACCTGCCTGTCTTTCTATGGGAGAATAAAAACCATGCACATTCACGCCATCATCCATTTGCTTCTCAAAGCGACAGCCTTCCAGCTTTATTTTCCCGGCACAGCTTACAAAATGCGCAGCATCAGCCGATGCTGTAAAACATCTGGGATTATTTTCATCTGGAATCACGTTAAACTTAAAAAGGCTGATGTCACTACACCGCTCAGCTAAAATCCCCATGCCTTCAGCATGATGGATTGTTATTTTTTCAAGTGACAAATCATTTGAGTCCGATGCATAAAAAACCGGGCTGCTCCTCGGATGATGCCGCAATACCAGTTTGTTTCCCGCGCGGCTTCCCGGAAAAAAATGCTCTTCTCCTTTCAGCGTAAAACATACTTTATCAAAATCTATTTTTTCAATTTTAGGATGAAGTCCTGCCTTCTGCTTTGGCGTACAAAAATAAAGATCATCCGTTCCATAAGCAGGGCCGCCGGATACACAATCCATTTCCATACAAAGATGCAGCGGATGACAGAAATTTTCACCAAAAAAATAAAGAATGTTATCCTTTACCTGCCACTTATATTTTTCAGAATCTATTTCCACCACCATTTTCTGAGGATTTATGCTGACAATTGTTCCTTCTGAATAAGCTGGAACAGCATAATCAACAGTAAAGTTCTTCAAAGTAATATTTTTACTTTTATTTATGTAAAAAGGGAGAATATCCGTGTGAAAAATAAATCTGCTGCCTGCGCCATTAATTTCAAAATCCTCCAAATGCTCCAACCTAAAAGCCACTTTTCTTTTATCACATTTATGATGATTGGAAATGCAAAGGTCTGCCACTGATCCATATTGAGGATAAAAATGATATTCCCCCGGATCTAATGACAGTGAGAGATTCTGCGTACCTTGCAGTTTATAAAACACATCTTTTAGCGTTCTGACTAAAAACGGATTATTTCCCGGCAAAATTCCCAGTTCTGCTCCATGAATCGTTTTCACACTTGTTACTTTCCTTCCAACTAAATTTAATTAACTTTTCCTCATGATTCAAACCACTTCTTAATTCCAAAAAGGGCAGGCAGCCGCCTACCCCTTTCTTCTATTTCAAATTATTGGTTTGCTTCCCAAAAGGCAACTGCCTGCTTCTGAATTTCGTCATAAACCTTCTGCGCTCCTGCTGCTTCCATCTTTTCACGCAGTTTCGCTGTGTCGGCTTCTGGATCGTCTGTAAATCCAAGCCCTAAAAGCTTATAATCCGTATCAAAAATTTCACCTATTGCAGCAATTTCATTCTTAACTGCCTCATCATTAAAGACAAAGGTCTGATACCTCTCACTTACTGCTGTTTCCTGCCACATCTCATTTAACTCTGCCAGGTTGGGAATGCCTCCTTCTATCATACGCCAATATGCATCATTTCTAACACCCCAGTTACAATTGCTGTCATAAGCATAATTAGAACTATCAGGAAGTGATATTAACAGCCCATCACCTGCATCTTCCCAATGCTTGCCTTCAATGCCATAGCAGAACAAATTGTTGATTTCCTCGTCATTTCGCAGATAATCAAGCGCCATTAACGCACGTTCCGGATGTTTTGATTTGGAAAAAATACTCATGCCATTTGCCAAATAAGAGTTAAGCACTGGCGGTACTCCGTCCTGTGCATCAAATACTCTGATATCCCACTCAGGATGCTCTGCGCTGACAGATGCGTAAACGCTCTTCGCTGTATTTCCATTCATGATTGCCAACGCTGATTTTCCAGCCTGAAAGCTTTCCGTATTATTCTGCGTATTGACAACCGCATTCTTACTCCAGAAGCCGCGGTCTTTCCAATCCTTTAAACGTGTAATCACCTCAAGAAATGTATCCTGATCAAAATCGCCCTTAACAGTAATATTGCCATCTATTTCGCTTGCACTTGCCATAACCTGCCATGGACCGATTTCCGAAATTTGTTCATTGCTTTCTGCATTTCTTTCCCAATTGGCTTTTTTCCACATACGATCATAAAAGAACAGTTTATCATAATCAGAACCTACATCAATTGGTATCAAAGAAGGTTCATTTTGTACGATTGCATCCATATAAGCTTCTGCTTCATCCAATGAAGAAACTGATGTAATACCATATTTATCCATCAAATCGCCTCTTGCCATATATACATAGGCAGTGATTTCCTTATAATTCATCGGCAGCATATATACTTTGCCATCTACTTTTGCCTGTTCCCATGCTTCCGGATACATTGTTTCTGCTGTCATCGGTGCATAGGTTTTAAGAGCTTCTTCCGTAATCTCGTAAAATCCCTGCTTGGTAGCCTGTGCATTATAGAAACACCAGTCAGCAGTATAAATAATATCCCACTCTTCCCCTGATGCAAAAATGAGAGGATATTTCTGCTCATATTCGCTCCAGCTCATAAACTTAACATCTATTGTTGCATTAATTTCTTCCTTTAAACGTTCATTGATTTTGGCAAATACTTCATCATTATCCACCGGACGGTCACCAATAAGATACATAACCAGCGTGACCTCTTCCGAGATATCCGGCCCCGCCTCACTGGAACTTGTTTCCTGTTCTGCTTCCTGCTGATTTTCTGCCTCCGTATTTGCAGCAGCAGCATCCTGTCCTGTGGATTCCTTAGCGCCGCATCCACATAACGTAACTAACAGCAATGTAAGCACCAACAATAATGACATGCTTCTTTTCTTTTTACCAAACATACTTTTTCCTCCTTTAAATTTTAAAATTGTGTATATATTTATCCTTTTACTGCTCCAATCGTAACCCCCTTTACAAAATATTTTTGCAGGAAGGGATACAATAAAACGATAGGTCCCGTTGCAATTACCGTCATTGCCAGCTTCATTGGTTCGCTGGGTATATCACTTGCCGGAATGCCGCTCCGGGCGGCTGCGGCATTAATTGCCTGTGCTTTGGTCAATATATTGTTTAAATAATACTGCAGTGGATAAAGTTCCCTGCGTCCCTCATCCAGAAACAGCATTGCATTATACCAGTCATTCCAATAATTCAAAGCAATAAACAAACCTACTGTAGCCAGACCTGCCTTGCACAGTGGAAGCGCAATTCTGAAATAAACCACCATATCTCCCGCGCCGTCTAAATATGCAGATTCATATAACGATTCCGGTATACTCATCATATAGCTTTTTAAAATCAACAGATAAGTCACATTTACCATAATTGGGAGAATCAATGCTATTATGTTGTTGTGAAAGTGCAGATATTTTGTATTAAATATGTACCAGGGAACCAGGCCGCCCCCAAAAATAGAAGTAAAATAAAAGAAAAAGGAAACCTGATACCGATATCTGAAATTTTTATTTGCCAAAACATAAGATGCCATACTTGTCACTAACAGCCCAAGCCCGGTTCCTGTTACAGTCACCAGTATTGTCACCCCATACGCGCATATCAGCTCCTGTGGAATCCGAAACAGCATTTTATATGCATCCAGCGAAAAATTCTTTGGAATCAACTGATAGCCATTTAAGCGAATGGACTGCTGATCTGACACCGAACCACTTATCACCAGCCAAAACGGAAGCAGGCAAATAGCAGAAAGTACGAAAAGCGTCAAATGAGATACAATGCTGAAAATCAGTTTATCATAACCCTTGTATTTCTTTTTTTTATAATTTGCCGCCGCCATGAAAGAATCCTCCTTTTTTACCATCCTGTCAAAACAGTGCATAATCCGGTTCCACTTTCTTTACAATATAATTTGCAATCAGTACCAGTACAAAAGAAATTCCTGACTGATACAGCCCCGCCGCACTTGTCATTCCAAATTCCTGCAAGGTCAGCAGTGAACGGGTTACATAAGTATCAATAACATCTGTAACATCTAAAACCATAGGATTATTGCCAGTCACCTGCCAGAACATTTGAAAATCACCTTTCATAATCGTGCCAATGGCAAGCAGGAATAAAATAACCACCGTAGGCCGGATACATGGCAGGGTAATATAACGTATTTTCTGCCACATCGTGGCACCATCTAATTCAGCAGCTTCAAACATTTCCCCGTCAATATTGACAATACTGGCTAAATACATGACTGTGCCATACCCCACATTTTTAAAAGCACTGACCACAATCAGAATCACCGGCCAGGCATTTTTGTTTGAATATACATCCACCGGCGCTAATCCAATTTCCTTCAAAAATGCATTCACGGCACCAAATTCATAATTAAAAAGATTATAAATGAAAGCGCCGACTACTACCCATGAAATGAAATAGGGTAAAAACATGACTGACTGGGTAATTCTTTTGAATGCCTTTCCTGCAAGTTCACTTAACATAATTGCACAGGTGATCTGCAGAAAAGTATTCACACACAAAAATGCAAGATTGTAAAGGATTGTATTTCTTGTAGTAAGCCATGCTTTTCCAGACTTAAAAAAATACTGGAAATTCTCAAATCCAACCCAAGGACTTCCAAAAATGCCATCATGGTAGTTATACTCCTTAAATGCCAGCACAATGCCTGCCATTGGGATATAGCACATCAAAATCACCACAATTGCAGCCGGCATCAGCATCAGCCATTTGGTTCGGTTCTGGCGTAAATCGTGTAAAAACAGATGTTTCCTGCTACGCATAAAAATCCCCCCTCATGAAAATATGCCCTCCTTCTTCCTGACACCCTCATCTTAACAAAAACACACTGGTGGTTACAACGGTACTAAATTTTGAAAGGAGCACAGAATTATGTTAATTGTCATTTTGCGCACAAACCGACTCATTTTAAATTGAAATATCATATTCTTTTGTATATTATGAATATAAAATAAGAATTTATCAGGGGGATATTGAATGAATTACACAGTATTGATTGTAGATGATGAAGCAATTCCCAGAAAAGTGCTTAGAGATCATCTTCCCTGGGAAGCTCTCAAAGTCACAAAAATTTTTCAGGCATCAGATGGGTTGGAAGCAGTAGAGCAGGCACGCCTCTGCCTGCCGGACATCATTATCAGTGACATTAAAATGCCCCGGATGGATGGCATTCAAATGGCCTTTGCTATACGTGAATTCTGTCCTCACTGCCAGTTTATCTTTTTAAGCGGCTATTCGGACAAGGAATATTTAAAAGGCGCTATCAAATTAAAAGCTGCAAGCTATGTTGAAAAACCAATTGATCTTGAAGAAATAAAACAAGCCCTTATAGACGTTATAGATGAATTGAATCATCTACAGGAAAAGGATAATCCATCTTCGCAGCGCATGGTTTTTTTTCATGGAAGGAGCGATTTAGATTTACCACTTAATACTTCTGTTTTCCAAGGCAGGCAGTCTCATCTTGATTCTATTGCCGAAAGTATCCGGCAGCGAAAAGAATCCGACACGGAAACTACTTTGCACAGACTATACCGGGAGGCTGCATTGTGTGAGGGCACCGAGCCCGACTATCTGCGTCATTTTTACCGGCAGATTGTGTTTTTATTTTTGACAGCCGCTGAAAATTACAACATAACCGAAATTACCCAGAAATCTGATTATTATTTATATACTGCTGCGGGCAGGGAAACCCTGTCAGAGTTATGGGATGCTCTTTTTACGCTTTCACGGACCTACTTTGCCGCCCTCACATATCAGGACACAGATATTGTCTCCCGTGTGGACCGCTATCTGGAACAGCATTATCAAAATCCCCGCCTTACAGTACAGGATGCCGCCCACGATCTCGGCTTTACCAACACTTACCTATGCGCCGCTTACAAAAAAAGCTGTGGCAGAACAATTAACCAGCATCTCACACAGCTCCGTATCCTGCATGCCAAAGAACTTCTTTCCGGTTCTAATCAAAAGCTTTATGAGATAGCAAAAAATGTGGGTTACGCCAATGGAAAATATTTCACCAGACTGTTCACCCGGGAAACCGGACTTTCACCTAAAGAATACAGGGAGCGCCACCGCAATGAAAGATAAATTAAACTTTTTCCAATGCCCTTTTTTAAAAAGTCTCAAAAATAAACTTCTGTGTGTTTATTTTTTGTTAGTTGTACTTCCTTTAGGGTTCTTCACCATATATACCTACCTTCGTGTGCGAAGCGTTGTACAGGAACAAACCTTTACCGCCATGCAGAACGCTTTCGAAGACACAGTAAATTCCATGCAGCAGTCTCTTGGAAAACTGGATGCAGTAATTGACATCCTCGTCATGGATCCTATTGTGTACGCTATGGCATCTAACGATCCTGATGATTATACCTATATCCGCCGGTTAGAGGATTCTGATAAACTTACCCTTACCTTTGAGCATCTGTGCAATCTGTCTGGAATAGAGCGCATCCGCCTTTATGCAGACAACAATTATCTATATGCCTCCGGCCAGAATAACATTATACAGCTTCGTGAAGCATCAGACGCTGATTGGTATAATACCCTTTCTGCACAGAATGAAAGAATGTGGTTTGCTCCGGCAGACTTTGATGACCAGACCGAGCAGGAACAGTCTTATTTTTCGTCCATGCAGATGATTTATAACCCAAGAAATGTGAAAGAGCCTCTTGCAGTACTGCGTACTGATGCAGATGCATCGCACATGATCTCTATGGTGGAAAACACTTCCGTTACGGAAAATGGCATTTTGCTCCTTTTAAAAGATAAAGAAATTCTCTATCATTCAGCCGATGACACACCTCCTGACATCTTAAATGCTATCGCGGAAAAGCTTCCGGCTGCGGATACCAATGAATGGGTACCCATTCAGGCAGAAGGAAAAAAATATTATGCACAATGCTGCTCCCTGCCTAAATCAGGGTGGTATATGGCAAGCATTCTCCCTTTTAATGATATTTTCCGTCTCAGTCATGAACTGCGTTTTGAAATGCTGATCGTTGTGATTTTAGTCAGTATCATTGCTTATCTGCTTGCTGTTGCAATCAGTCAGTCCACCTTAAACCGGATCTCAGTTCTTACAAAGACAATGCAGGCAGTGCAGGAAGGCAATGTAGACGTAAGACCTACGCCTTCTGGCAATGACGAAATTGCACAGCTAATGGGGAATTTCAACAAAATGATGGACCGCATTGACCAGTTGATGGAGGAAAAAGTCATTTATGGGCAGCAGATTAAAAATTTGGAACTAAAAGCGCTTCAGGCACAAATCAACCCCCATTTTCTCTACAATTCACTGGATTTAATCAATTGCACTGCCATATCCCACAGTGTACCCCAAATCAGCCGCATGGTAAGAGCACTGGGACAGTTTTACCGCCTTTCTTTAAGCGGCGGCAGCGAGCAGATTCCCTTGTCCTCGGAAATGAAACATGCCCAGCTTTATGTGGACATACAAAATATGCGTTTTGAGGACAGCATACAGGCTCATTGGTCATTAGATGAATCCGCCGGAAAATGCTTAATCATAAAAATTATCCTTCAGCCTTTCATAGAAAACGCCATAATTCATGGCATTTTTGAAAAGCCCTCCAAACGTGGAAACCTATGGGTATGTGCCAGGCGGAAGGAAGATATAATTACCATAACGATTTCGGATGACGGCATTGGCATGGATGAAGAAACGCTTCATGAAAACTTTTTTTTCACCTCAAAGGAAAAAACTGCCGAAACTTCCAGCGGCTATGGCGTCCGCAATATACATGACCGCTTGTATATTGCATATGGAGAGCCTTATGGCATCTTATGCGAAAGCACACCAGGCAAAGGCACTACCATAACCCTTTCCATTCCCGCCATTGAACCTGTTTAACAGAAAGGAGATTTATTTTATGCATTATTCAGTTTTTACTGATACGGACTGGCTTTATCCTGATTCCTCCCACAGCGGAATAAAAACAATTCAGCTCACTCTTCCCCGCGGCGGCCATGCCGGAGCACAAATCTTAGGGGATATCCCAAAGGCACCATTTCATTTCAAATTTTTCTGGCACCAGGACGCGCAGAATGCCGGCCTGACCATCAGCTTATATAAGCTTCTGCCTGTTGGAGTCAATGAAAATACCGACAGTGAATTTATGACGACTACAGATTTTGAAAGATGTAAATCATTTGTCACAAGAAAAGCGCCCTTTGACGTCTATGATGCACTGTGTCCCATAGATGATGAGCCAATACAAGATAGATTTGCCCTATATCTTTGTATAGATGCATGCACTGACGCTGTCTCCGGAACTTACTCCGGTGAATTATGCCTCTATGAAAACAGTCTGGAAACGAAGATTCCTCTGACATGCCAAATCAGTTCTATCCTTGTTCCGCCCTTATCTTCCTCCTTGCTTGGTATGTTAAATTTTTTTGATTACGATGGACTGGCCATGCAGCATCATGTTGTCAAAAACAGCCCAGAATACTGGGAATTGTTCTCCCACTACGTAAAAGCTCAAATAGAAATGCGGTGCACCCACATTCTTCTCCCGCCGGGAGAACCACTGTTTGAAAAGGGGAAGCTCATAGATTTTGATTTCTCTATGGCGCAAAAGGCAGGGCAGATTGCCCGAAAGGAAGGCGCCCGATGGCTCTGTGGCGGGCATATCGCCCACTGGCATGCCTGGGATGAAAAGGAATATTACCCTAACTGGGATCAGTCTCTGGGTATCACCACCACAGAAGGTTATCTGCAACTGCGGCTTTATTTCACGAAATGGAATGAAATCATCAGCAAAAACAACTGGCAGAGCTGTATGACACAGGCCCTTGCTGATGAACCACAAACTCATAATGACTCCACTTACCGCATTCTTGCAGGTATCTTCCGAAAATTCATGCCTGGCATTCCCATTATAGATGCTGTAGAAACTACTAATTTGGGCGGCGGTATTGATATTTGGGTTCCGAAACAGGACACTTATGAAAAATGGCGCGATGAATATGAAAAGTTACAGGCAGCCGGAGAAACCATGTGGTTCTATACCTGCGCTTTTCCGGCAGGCCCTATCATGAACCGCAGCATGGACTTACCTCTTACTGCAAGCCGGGCTGTTTTCTGGATGGGAGCCCGGTACCAGCTTAGCGGCTTTTTGCATTGGGGATTTAATTATTATATCGGCAGCGATATCTGGCACAGCGCCTGCTGCCCTCACAAAGGCGCACTGCTCCCGGCAGGAGATGCCCACATTGTGTATCCGGGGAAAAACGGTCCCCTCCGCAGTATGCGGTTTGAAGCACAGCGTGCCGGTGCCGAAGATTATGAGCTTCTTGTTCAGGCTTCCGGCGCCGCTCCTGAAAAAACCCGGAAACTGATTGAAAAAATATGTACCAGTTTTCGAAACTATACAAGAGAAGGCGCTGTTTTAACAGAAACGAAAAATAATCTTATAAAACTATTAGAAAGCGAGGTATCTTTTCATGCCTGATTATACATGGTTTACTGATGCAAGATTTGGGATGTTTATTCACTTTGGCCTCTATTCCGTAGCTGCCAAAGGAGAATGGTTTGCGAGCATTGAGCAAATCTCTTCCGAAAAATACAGAAATTACTTTGAAACTTTTTCTCCTGTTTATTATGATCCTGCATTTTATGCCCGAACAGCAAAAAAAGCAGGAATGAAATACGCTGTGTTTACTGCAAAGCATCACGAAGGCTTCTGCCTGTTCGACTCTGCATATACAGATTATAAATCTGTCAACACACCCATTGGGCGGGACTTAGTGCGGGAATATGTAGATGCCTTCCGTAAGGAAGGATTGCGGGTTGGTATCTATTATTCTTTGGTAGACTGGCATCACCCGGACTATCCGGCATTTAAAGATCCCTTTCATCCTTTACGCGGCAGTGAATCTGTCCGAAATGAACACTGTAATTTTAACCGCTATCTTGACTATATGCATGAACAAGTAAGAGAATTATGCACGAACTATGGAAAAATTGATTTACTTTGGTTTGACTTTTCTTATGAAGGCCATTCCGGTGCCGACTGGCGCGCACAGGAATTAACAGAAATGGTTCGTTCCCTTCAGCCGGATATCCTGATTAACAGTCGTTTAGAAGCAAGCGGGGGCAGCTTAGGGAGCCTCCTTACAGATTCTCCTACTCCCTGGGCAGGGGACTTTATAACGCCAGAACAAATCATTCCGCCATTCCCCCTTAAAACACTTAAGGGTATGTCCGTACGCTGGGAAGCCTGCCAGACATTAAATAATAGCTTTGGTTATACTGCCGATGATCATGTGGGCAAAGATGCCCGTATCTGTATCCAGCAATTGGTGAATTGTGTTTCAAAAGGCGGAAATTATCTATTAAATGTAGGTCCTGACGCCAATGGCTCCATCCCTCCCTGGGCAGTTGAAACTCTGCTGGAAATCGGCAAATGGATGGAATTCAATCATGAAAGCATTTATGGCTGTAAGGAAAGCGCTCTTCCTCTTTCTGCCTTTGGCTGCCGCACCACCGCGAAAGGTAACGTTGTATACCTGCACGTTATGCAGCAGCCTGTGGGCCCTCTTCCGCTTTCAGGAATCCGTCCGGAAGATATTTGTTATGCCAGAATGCTTTCTACAGGAGCTGAGGTGGAAATCCTTACGCAAGGATGGGCGGTGGACAATTATCCCGACTATACCTTTTTAAGCCTTTCCTCAAAGCCAAATGAAACACAGCTTCTTCCTGATCCTGCCGATACAGTTATTAAACTGGTACTAAGGCAGCACTAATTTTGCAGGAGAATTTATATATGATTATTTAGAGCACATAAGGCGCTGCAACGCAGCGCCTTATGTGCTCCTGTGAGGGCAGTCCACCACTCTTACTCCCTCTGCCGAAAATCCTGGTTCCAAAGCTTTTTTTATCAGTTTAAACTCTTCAGGATAAATGCATGTTTTTAAAGTTCCCTCCAAAATCCCTGCAAGCACCTTATCATAGTCCCAAAAGCCGACCTCCTCCACTTCACTTTTCTGAATGATAAGGCTATCTGCCTTTATTGACTTTTCATATAAGTAAACTGCGCTGATCTCCCAATCCTTAAAAGGCTGTCCCCAAAAGGTATCGTCCACGCAGCCTTCATGAAATCCAATAAACCGAAGTTCTCCCTCCTGCGCATCGATCCCTAATTCTTCCAAAAGCTCTCTGCATGCAGCAGCTTCAAAATCCTCCCCTGCAGACATATGGCCTGCTGCTGAAACATCATAGCATCCAGGATAAGCATCCTTTTTTTGGCTGCGCCTTTGAAGCAGCACCTCCACGCCGCCATCCATTCTTTTACTGACCACCCATATATGTACCGTTCGATGAAGCTCTCCCCTTTTATGAACCATGCTTCTTTCCCTCACATGTCCTGTGGGTGTCCCGTCCTTACTGACAAGATCAAACAACTCAAGCTCTCTGCCATTTAACAGGGCCCGATACCAGAATCCATTCTTCCGGTAACAAAGCTTTAAGGAGAAAAAGGGAACGTCTCTTTGCAGAAGGTCTAAGAATAAAACATCGCCATCCCAAAGATTCAACTCTTCCAGCTTATCCTTTTCCACCCATTCAAGGTTTCCTTCATCACATTCCTTAAGCTCTCCCTCAAAGCCATCTGCAGTATAAAGGCACATGTATTCTGCCGGAGCACCTTCGCAGCAAAAGGTGACGATTCCCCGGAACTGGTAGGAGGTAAGTGTTAAACCAGTTTCCTCATACACCTCTCTAAGCAGACATTCCTCAGGGCTTTCCTCCCCTTCAAAATGACCGCCTACTCCAATCCACTTATCTTTATTGATATCCTTTTCTTTAGAAACCCTGTGCAGCATCAGGTATTTTTCATCTTTTTCGATGTAGCACAGGGTTGTAAGCTTTGTTGTCATATTATCCTAAAATTTCTCCCACAATCTTATTCACCAGACTGCCATCTGCCCTTCCTTTGACTTTAGGCATAAGCTCTTTCATTACCTTGCCCTTATCCTTCCCGGAAGGCTCTGCGATCCCAAGTGCTGCCAATACTTCCTCTACCTGCCTGCGGATCTCTTCTTCGCTCATCTCCTCCGGGGCAAATTCCTGATACACTAAAAGCCTTATCTGACATGCTTCCTTAATATCCGTCCTATCCTCTGGAGCCAGTTCCATCGTTTCTTTTGTCTGCTTGATTTCTCTTTTTACAACCTCAAACTCTTCTGCCTGGGTAAGGTCAGAACGCTTGTCTATGGCCTTATTCTTTAGAGCCGCAAGCAGCATGGAAAGGGCATCCTTTCTGTCTTTGTCCTTGTTTTTCATGGCAGCCATCATTTGGCTGCGCACCTCATCAATCATACTCATTTTTTATTCCTCCATTCCGAAGCATCCCTTCTTTTTATTTTAATGGACGCCGCTATATTTAATAATTAATATTTCCACACTCATATTATCATTCATCCGGCCTGTCTTAATCGCTTCCTCCGCCTCCACACAAGCCTCCAATGCCTCCCGCAGTTCCTCTGTTTTAAAACGTGACGCCTGGGAAACATATTTTCCTGCAATAAAACCCGGAAGCCCTACTTTTTCACCAATCAGCTTATTTTGATATCCCTTTTCCCGAAGTTCCTTCACCTGATAAAGCAGATTGAACTGTC
Organism: Lachnospiraceae bacterium UBA7199; assembly: GCA_002490775.1. Taxonomy (GTDB): domain Bacteria; phylum Bacillota; class Clostridia; order Lachnospirales; family Lachnospiraceae; genus Suilimivivens. The sequence goes on from DKUR01000085.1 coordinate 34,251, forward strand.
TGGCAATCAGAAATAATATCCGCATGGGAGGCTCCTTCTGGGCCAAAAGCTCGTAATATAAATTAAGTGCTTTTTCCTGTTTTCCCTCGGCAATCGCACTGACCATATCAAAAATATGATTTCCAATCTGTTTTGTGCAGATCTCTTCTATGTCTTTTCCCGTAATAATTTCCTTATCCATACAGTAGCAAAACAGCTTTTCGGTTTCCTTCCGGATATTTTCCATATCAGTTCCGGTTTTTTCCAAAAGAAAATTTAAATCCCGTTCAGAAATTTTCTTGTTTTCTTTTTTTATCATACCAAGTATCCAGCGTTTTAGCGTTGTTTCATCCTGAATGCCAAATTCCACGCAGCATCCCTTTGATGCAATGGTTTTATACAATTTGCTCCTTTTATCCACCTGAGTTTCCACAAACAAAAAATAGGTGGTCTGTGCAGGTGCTGCCAGATACTCTGCAAGCTGTTCCCCGCCGCTTTTTAAAAGCCCGCTGTTCTCAATCAAAATCAGCCTCTTTTCGAAAAAAAAAGGAAGGGTTTCCGCCTGGTCTATCACTTCCCCTATGGAAATATTTTTTCCTTCATAGTAATGATAATTCATATTGTCATCACCGATAACTGCCTCTTTCAGCTTGTCTCTGTACTGTCTGCGCAGATAGGCTTCCTCCCCATAAAGAAGATAAATCTGATTCAATTGTCCCGTCTTGATATCCTGCACCAAACGCTGCATATACTTCTCCCAGCTTCGTTCCTTACGCTTTATAGCGAACGACAAAAATTTTTTCCCTTTTGTCGTTTGCGCGCCGATTTTTGCGGCGTTTAACGCCGAATTTTCCTTGCAAAAATCGTGCGCATCCCCCGGAGGGGCTATAGTAAACGGAAAATTTATTTTTCGTTTGCTATAGTATACCACATATAAATTCATTATTCATTTAAAAATTTTTTTACTCTTACTTTTTGCCCATTTGTAGTGAATGTAACTGCTCCAGTTTCATATAAAATTAAAATGTTGGAATTATGTTTTTTCAAACGCTCTAATAATTCTGCATGGGGATGTCCGTAGGAATTGCCTTTTCCACAGGAAATAACAGCGTAAACCGGATCAGTTAAATACAAAAAATCATCAGGGGTGGAATATGCCGAACCATGATGGGAAACCTTTAGTGCTGTAAGTTTTACCTTTTTTTCTCCCTTTTCCAAATATTGAATCATATTTTCTTCCCCGCCGCCCTCTACGTCTCCGGTAAGCATAACTTTAAACTGCCCATAAACCGCCTCAATTACAAGAGAAGATTCATTTGCTTCGGAAGCTGCATCTCCCTTTACAGGATGCACACAAGTAAGTGTCAATCCTCCATCTTTGAGCTGCTGTCCCCTGCCCATATAGGAAAGGGATATCCCGGCGTCGGCAGCTTGCTGCTCTAAGGCAATATAAGCGGAATTTCTTGTCTCTCTGTCAATATCCGGCAGCACCAGATTTTCTATCCTTATGCCATTTTCCCTGCCAAATTCAATTAATTCCCTGATGCCATTACAATGATCCTCATCCGAATGGCTTATAAAAACTGCCTGCAGGCGTGAAACTCCCTGATACTTTAAAAATGGAATGATCCGGTACTTTCCCACACTGCTGACGGAAGAACTGCCTCCATCAACCAGGTAATAATTTCCATTATCATTAGAAACAAAAATACAATCCCCCTGCCCCACATCCAAAAATGTGATCTCCATTTCTTTCGAAAATAGTCTTTTTGCCGGACAAAGAAGCAGTACCATAGCAGGTAAAATGATACACCATCTGATGAAAGGTTTTATTTTCTTCTTTGCTGTAATCACAATAAACAAAGCCAAAAGATAACCTATGATCTGCCATTTCTCCGGCCTTCCGGCATTTAACAGCAGGCCGGGAAGCCTATCTCCTAAATGCAGAAGTATTTCTATCAGTCCAAACACCCCTTTGATAAACAATATAAATAAAACTGCAAGGTACGGACATAGGATTTGACATAAAATCATTCCAATGCCTGCCGCCATTAAAAAGCTCATCACCGGAAGAATCAGCAGATTTAAAAAAACAGAATAAATTGGATATTGATAGTAAAACCATAAATAAATCGGCAGGGTAATGGCACTCATCCCTAATCCACCAGCAATTGCCCTGACTATAAAGCATCTGTCTTTTACAGCCTCTGTCATAAGCGGCAGCAGCAATCCGATTCCAAATACACAGCCAAAAGAAAATACAAAACCGCTGTGAAAAAGGAAACGGGGCTGCTGTAAAAGAAGAAGTACTGCTGCAACTGCTGCCGCTGTCAGCATATCATAGGTACGCTCTAAAATAATAGCCGCCATATGGAGAACAAACATAAAAATTGCCCTAAGCGCCGACACCGTAAATCCTGTCATCACTCCATAAAAAACCATGACTATGGCAGAAAGTCCTGCCGATATCTTCATAGGAATCCCACATTTTCTAAGAAGCTTGTACAGCCCCATGCCAAGCACAGAAACATGCAGCCCTGATATGGCAAGTATATGGGCGATACCGTTTCTTTGATAAAGCGCCTTTAAATCCTTATCAAGATTCCCCTTTTCCCCTAACAGGATCGTCTGCATAAGCGAAGCGGTTTCCTCATCAAATCCTTCCTGAATTTTCTCCGAAAAAAATACACGCAGTCTGTACATTGCATGGGTAAATTTATGATATTCAATTGTTTTTGCCTGAATTTCCGCCTGATTTATGCGGTATGAAATTCCAGAAATCTGGTAATAAGAATAAGCGTCGAATTGTCCCTGATTTGATGCCCGCTCAAAGCAGGAAAGTTTTCCCTCAAGCCTCACTCTGCTTCCCATTTCAGCTTCCGGCTGATTGGTCTTAAGATAGCATATGACTTTTTCTCCGGGGGGACCTGTATTTACTTCCCCGCCAGCCTCACAGCCCTTTCTATCAAGATATAAAACCTGTACTGGACCGCCTATTTGCATCACTGTTTCTTTTTTATATACTTTTCCTGTTACAGTGACTTTTTTCCCCTGATATTCACTGTAATCTATGTAAGGCGCACTGACCAGATTTATATAAAAGCATAAAAGCACTGCCACTGCCAGACACCCCAGCCCCAATGGGCGTTTTATCATACCTTTACATCCTTTCCTCTCTTAAATTCTATTCCACCAGCTCAAGGTTTCTCTCAAAAACGGTACTCAGATTTGTATTTTCCCTATAGGTCACATTGATATCACCATTAATAGATATCTGTACTTTGTTCACATTGGATAGTTCCACCAGCGAATTCGTAATCGAATAAATTGTTACATCAGAGGTAACATTATAAATCTGTGTCAAAAAAGTACTATCCAGATCCACATAACAAATACCATCCTTCACATTGACGCTAATAATCTTGGTATTGGGATTTATTGTGGGATAAACCTTTTCATTTTCAAGCGCCCCTATAATCAACTGCTCTACAATCAATCTTTCTGTAGATATATTACTATTATAGACAACAGACCTGGAAATCTTTTTCAGACCATCCCCCGTCTCATTTGCCAGATACAAAGAAAGCCTTACTCTTTCATACGTATTAATCTCATCTCCTGCATTATCAATAAATAGGTCAGCACTCATAAATCCAAGCACTGTTCCTGATGCATCCGTAAGTGGTTCTGATTTGATCTGAAAAGAAACATAGGAAACGCCATCCACCTGCGCCACAGTCCTTACGATTGCTGCTCTTATCAAAACCTCTGTGGTAACAGGCAGCTGCTTGTAAGCCTCATCAAAACTTAATGTTAACTGTTCTTCCGCCAAAACACTTTTTAAAAGTACCACATTACCGGAAATCGGTGCCTTGTATTCCAGTCTTTCAGGTATCACTGACATCTGGGCCAAAAGCTCGTCAATTAAATCCAGCGTATCTGTTGTCTGTGTTACATACTCCTTAGAAAAAATTGCTGTTTCATCGCTATTTACATAATAAACCTTATAGGACTGTGCCTGCGGAGCTTCCTTGGAACGCGCACAGGCACTAAATAAAATCATCAGGACTATAATTGTTAATAAATATTTTCCTTTCCTTCTAAGAACCATTTCCGCTCCTTTTAATTGTAAGCTGCACATTTTATACCAATGACCTGGTTAGTGGAATCTTAACGGTAAATACTGTCCCCTCTCCCAAAACACTCTTTGCCTTAATCGAGCCTCGGTGAAGCAGGACTGCATTTCTTGTAATTGCAAGCCCCAAGCCGGTACCACCGATTTCTCTGGAATGGGATTTATCCACCCGGTAAAACCGTTCATAAATCTGTCCCAGCGCATCTTCTGGTATCCCTATGCCTGTATCCTCCACCTGTATGGTAAAAAACTGATGATCTGCATCTAACGTAACCTCAACAGTTCCCTGTTCCCTGTTGTATTTTATTGCATTTTCAACTAAGTTAGTCAAAATCAATGTTATTTTGACTTCATCCACCTCCGCAAGAATCTCTCTTTTGCTGATCAAAGTTACTTCTACATTATTTTTCCTTGCGATAGGCCTCAGCCTTTTTAATATAATCTCTGCAAGGTTATTAATATCTATTACACTGATATTAAGCTGTGCCACTGATTTATCCAGCTTCACCAGTGCCAGCAGATCATTAATGATCTTATCCTCTCTTTCAATTTCCGCTGCAATATCTACCATAAACTCACGGTATAATTCAGCCGGAACATCCTTTTGCGCCAAAAGAGAATCTGCCAGAACCTTAACAGACGTAATAGGCGTTTTCAGTTCATGGGACACATTTGCCACAAATTCCTGTCTGGAATCATCAAGCGCCTTCATTCGCTCAAACAGGCTGTTAAAAGCATCTACAATATGTTCTGTTTCCAGGTAATCAGGAACGGAAATCGGATCATTGGTATATCCTTCCTTCACCTCGTTAATTGCCTTAAAAATCCGGTCAAAGGGGCGGATCAGTATCTGTGCCAGAACCAATGCAATTGCAAAAATACAGATCACCATAATGATCTCTACAATATGTGCCTTTCGGTTTAAAATATCCATAGTAGTCACAATGGTATCCGTTGAGACGCTTGTCAGCATAACGCCTCTGATAATATCCATACTTTCCTGCTTATCTTCCCCATTATTTGAAGGAGATATCGTTTCCACAATAGGAATTGTGATCTCAATAAATCCGTTTACTGAATCATGATTCACTGAATTAGTGCCTTTCATGCATCGGATCACTTCCTCGGAAATAACCGTTTTTCCCTCGCTGATCCCATAGGTATCTTTGACTACTTTTAAGGATTCATTAATAATAAGTATACGCCCGTTATACAAATTTGAAATCTGATCCAGCTCTGCATTGATGACTTCTGATGAAGTGTCTTGTAAATAACTATATGTAATCAGGTGGTTTGCGATAATCCTAAGCTGCGTCTGCACATCCAGCGTCCGTACATCAATGGCACGGCTCTCGTAATTTTCCAGTATGCCCACGCGCATGAAGATACTGGGAATCATTCCCGTAAGAAAAATAATGATAAACAGGCGCATCTTAAGACTGCGCCATATTTTTAATTTTTTTAGAAATGCTATTATTTTTCCAGCCATAAAGGGCACTGCCTTTCAATTTTGCTTTTCAACACTATGCAAAATAGTAACCTACTCCCCATTTTGTATGCACATATTTCGGTTCAGAAGGATTTGATTCAATTTTTTCCCGCAGCCTTCTAATATGTACGTCCACTGTACGCACATCCCCCGGATAGCTGCTTCCCCATACCAGCTTCAGCAGATTTTCTCTGCTATATACCTTATTTGCGTTTACAACAAGAAGCTCCAAAAGTTCAAACTCTTTTGCCGTCAGGTTGATTTCCCTGCCAGAGATATAAACTCTTCTTCCCTCACAGTCAAGCTTCATGTCTCCGCTTTCAATTACTTTCTCCACTTCCTTGGGCTTCGGTGATGTACGCCTGATAATTGCCTTAATTCTTGCCTTTACTTCCAAAATATTAAAGGGCTTGGTGATATAATCATCTGCACCATATTCCAGCCCCAGGATTTTGTCCATATCCTCACCTTTAGCAGTTAACATAACAATAGGGACACTGGAAAATTCCCTGATATACTGACAAACCTCAAAACCAGTCAGCTTGGGAAGCATCACATCAAGAAGTATAATATCATACTCCTTGTCCTTTATCATCTCCAAGGCTTCTTCCCCGTCATAAGCGCAGTCTACTTCCATCCCGTCCTGCTCAAGGCTGAAACGGATTCCCTTCACAATTAATTTCTCATCATCCACTACCAGAACTTTTTTTGCCATTTCGCTCCCATCCATAACTATACCGTAATGCTGTCCTTTATTTTTTGAAACAGCCCGTCCTTGATTCCATCCACATTCATGATGTCCTCTATCTTTTGAAATGCTCCGTTCTTTTCCCTGTAAGCAATGATACTCTTTGCCCTGGTGCTGCCCACGCCTGAAAGCGTGCACAAGAGTTCCTCCCCTGCTGTATTAATGTTAACCAGCGTACTTTCTGCCGGCAAAGCTGCCCCGCTGACACCCTGCCATTTTCCGGCACTGCCGGCCAAATCTGTTTCTTCCTTTGTGGGCACATAAAGCTTCATGCCATCAAAAAGGCGGTCAGCCTGATTTAAGTAATCCTGATCGGCCTCTTCACAAAACCCGCCAGCTTTTTCTATTGCCTGATAAATCCGGCTGTCCGCTTCCAACATATAAATTCCAGGATTTTGAACTGCACCACAAATATGTACCACATAAGTTTCTTCTACAGTCGTATCTTGAAGATCTTCTTCCTCTGTCTGCTCCCTGACTGTCGTTTCTTTCCCTGCTTCTATACAGTCCTCTTCACCTACAGGAAGAAGCAGTAATTCTTCCTGCTGTTTTTCTCTGCTTCCACAGCCCGAAAATAAACAGCCGGCTAAAAGAAAAATTCCTGCTGCCACATATATTTTATATTTCATCGCTACATCCATTCCTTTCCTGCATGAGCCATTCCATTAAAAACAGGCTCAATTTTTTGCAGACAAGAAAGCCCCTTATAACGATTCCCTATCATTGTAAAATAAATTCCAGTGATTGACAAGCCAAAACTTCTCCGATTTTATTCCCATTTGAAAATAACAATGCCTGCAATCGCTACCACCATACCGATTACTTTCCGCCATTCTAAAGGCTGTTTTTCCACACCAAACCAGCCAAAAATTTCTATCACATAAGCCACAATAAGCTGGGCAATTACAATCAGCATAACTGCTCTGGCAGGGCCTAACATATCCATGCTCTTAATTACAGTATAAGTAATAAAGGCTCCAATTGCTCCCCCCAAAAGCATATATTTAGGTTCTACCTTAAATAGCGCAGAAAAAGAGGAACGGTCTGCAAACAGCCACGCGCCCAAACAAACCAAAAGTGCAGTAAGCTGCACAAATGCATTTGCCACCCAGATACTTGACGACTTTGTAACCTGTGTGTTAAATACTCCCTGGACACTCATAAGTGCACCTGAAATCAACGCAATAAAAAATCCAATCATACAAGCCTCCTCAAATTACATTTCTAATTTCAGCATACCCATATGATTGGAACTTTATTCAGTTTCTATTCTTCAGCAAAGCCTTCCTCGGAATATTCCTCCTCTTCCGGTTCAGTTTCCGGCTCCTTAATATATTCCTCCTCATAGGCTTCTCCAGTCACCTGCTCCATGATCTGCTCCGATAATTCTTTCAGCTTTTCATTTGCATCCGCTCCATTCCAGACCTCAGAAAACAACACCTCAAGCTGTACCCAGAAATTACTGGTTTCTATCATCTTGGGCATGGATATGGATTTCTCATACTCCGCTGCAAACATGGCAAGGGCTTCATAGCCATATTCCACATTTTTTGCCGCCGAAACCTTTCCGCCCCTTGCATATAAAATATCATTATATTGGGTGGTAAGAAATTTGGCAAAATCATTGGCAGCCTCTTTATTTGCAGAATATCCGTTTACAACCACGCAGCTTGTCATGGAAAGAGATCTGCTGGGTTTTCCCTCATCAATATCAGGCACAAGGGCAATCCCATAATCATAAGCTAAAAGTCCATCTGCCCTGGCATCCTCCAGCTTAAATACCGCATCTGTAGTTGCTATCGTAAACACGGTCTTGCCTGCCATAAATTCATCCAATATGGCTTCATAATCAATTTCACTGGTGTCTATGGAAAAAAACTGATTCAACTCCTGATATACCCGTAGGCTTTCAATGGTTTCCAGATTATAAATATCTATCTGTCCAGTATTCCAGCCGGCTTCTCCGCCCATGTTCAAAGTATTTCCCACAAAAAAATAATTGTAAAAAATATCTGTTACATCCCATTTAAACACACCTTCCACCTGCTCTGGTGCATCATATTCGTCTGCAAAGGTTTCAATATCCTTAATCGTGTCTGGAAGAATTTCCTTTATTCTTGCCTCAATCTGCTCTTCAGTAAACCGCTCATCTGCTGCTGTTCCTTCAGATTCTACAGCGCTTTCCTGTACCTGCCCGCTTTCTTCAGCCGGCTGGCTTTCCTCCGCCCGGGCCTGGGCTGCTTCTCCTTCTGCCAGATCGGCTTCTGCTTCCAACTGACCTTTGGCCATATCCTCCAGGTAAGTCCTGTTGTACAAAAGACCGCTTGTCTCAAAATAGAAAGGATATCCAATCACCTTATCTTTATAAGTTGCCGCCTGCAGTCCGGTTTTTAAATATGCTTCCTCCATAGCGCCGCCGGGAAATGCCACCTCACTGGCAAGTCCAGCAAGATATGCTTTTTCCAGAGAATCATGTCCCAATATATAAAGATCCGGCGTGTTTGATTCCAACGACGCCTGATTAATGCTTTCCAAATATTCAAGGGCCGGCTGTAAAACCGGTACAATTCTTACATCATGGTTTTCATTGTAGGCTACTGCTGCACCAGTCAGGTAAGAAGTCAGCATTTCATCCGTATACCAAAGATAAAGGGTTTCCTTGCCACCAGAAAACACAGTCTCTTCCTGCTTTTCACTTATGGTAAGCCCCGATCTGGCAATTCCAAAAACTGCGGCTGCGGCAATCGCAATAATTCCTGCTGCTTTCAGTCGTTTTTTCAGACTCATTTTTCACTCCATTTCTATGCCTGATGAGCAATTTCATCCAGGCAGGTTTTTAAAATGACAATCATGTCATCAATATTTTTCTTTGTAATAATAAGAGGCGGTACAAAACGAATAATATTAGTGCCTGCATTGATCAGGATCAATCCTTTTTCAAGGGCCTTCGTTATGATATCCCCTACCGGCCTGTTAAATACAAGCCCCTGCATCAGTCCTAACCCCCGCCTTGTATCAATAAAATCATATTGAGAAACAAGTTCATCCAGTTTTTCCTCCAGATAACTTCCTGTTTCTTTCACATTATCTATTATATGGTTCTCCTCAAATAAATCAAGTACAACATTGATCGCTGCCGCTGCCAAAGGATTTCCCCCATAGGTGGTCCCATGATCGCCGCTTGTAAGGGAATTTGCCCCCACCTTTTCTGTCATCATAAATGCACCTACGGGTATGCCGCACCCTAATGCCTTTGCAGTCGTCATGATATCCGGCTTCACGCCATATTTCTGCCATGCATACATATAACCTGTCCGCCCCATACCGCATTGAATTTCATCCAAAATCAACAGAATGTCTTTTTCTTCACAAAGTGCCTTTACCTGCTTTAAAAAGTTTTCTTCTGCCGGAAAGATTCCACCTTCTCCCTGTACAGTTTCAAAAAGGATTGCACAAGTCTTATCCGTCACGTTAGAAAGCACACTTTTAAAATCATTCATTTTGGCAAAGCGGATATTCCCGATCATAGGCTCAAAAGCTTCCCGGTACTTAGGATTACCCGTTACTGACAATGCCCCCATCGTTCTTCCATGAAAAGAGTGCTCCATAGCAATGATCTCATGATCCGTTCTTCCATCCTTCAAATATGCATACTTTCTGGCGGCCTTAATGGCACCTTCCACAGCTTCTGCACCGCTGTTTGTAAAAAATACCCGATCCATTTGGGAAACCTTTTTCATTTTCTTAGCCGCCTCAATGGCAGGCACATTATAGTAATAATTGGATGTATGAATAACCTTGTCAATCTGCGCTTTCAAGGCATCATTATAGGTTTGATTGTTGTAGCCAAGAGCAAAAACTGCAATACCTGCACAAAAATCCAGATACTTTTTCCCTTCAATATCGTAAAGATATACGCCTTCGCCTTTATCCAGCACCACCTGATAGCGGTTATAAGTATGAAGCAGCGCCTGCTCTGCCTCTTCAATATATTGCTTCATTGTTTCCATGTGTATTCTGATCTCTCCTATCATTTTACTTTTGTCAGGTAATTGCAAAAAATAATATAGTGGGAATATTCAGCCAATATCTTCATCTTTTACAATTGCAGTTCCTACGCCGGAATTGGTGAAAATTTCCAGAAGCAGGCAGTGGGGAATACGCCCATCCAGTATATGTACCCGGTTTACACCATTTTTAATTGCCGAGGTGCAGTTATTTAACTTAGGAAGCATACCGCCTCCAATAATTCCGTCCTCTATTAGCGCATCTGCATCTGACGCTGTAATTCTTGAAATGAAAGAGCTCTTATCTTCAATATCTCTGTACAGCCCTTCAATATCAGTAAGAAATACCAGTTTATCTGCTCCCACTGCTTTTGCAATGGCACAGGCTGCATCATCGGCATTGATATTGTAGGTCTGAAATCCATCATCCAATCCAATGGGTGCAACGATAGGCAGAAAATCTTTTTCTAAAAGATCGTAAAGAATTTTAGGATTTACCTCTTTGATGTTTCCTACATATCCAATATCCTGGCCATCTGCATATTTCTTTTCCACGTTTAACAGTCCGCCGTCTTTTCCACTTACGCCTACTGCACTAACACCAAGCTCCTGAACCATGCTTACCAGACTTTTATTTACTTTGCCAAGCACCATCTCGGCAATTTCCATCGTCTCATCATCTGTAACCCGTAGTCCATTTACAAACCGGGCTTCCTTCCCTACTTTTCCTACCCAGCGGCTGATCTCTTTGCCGCCGCCATGAACAATAATAGGTTTAAAGCCTACCAGTTTCAGCAGCGTTACATCTTTAATCACATTTTTTTGAAGTTCTTCATTGCTCATGGCACTGCCGCCATACTTTACCACGATGATTTTTCTGTTAAACTTTTGTATATAAGGAAGGGCTTCAATCAGCACCTCCGCTTTTTTTAATACTTCCTGCATATCTTTATCCATTTTAATCTCCCTTAACTCCTGTAGTCAGCATTGATTTTCACATAATCGTAAGTCAGATCACATCCCCAAGCGGTTGCTTCTTCCGTTCCCATCTTCATATCCGCCAAAATTGTAATCTCAGGCTGCGCTAAAATTTTGCTGGCTTCTTCTTCATCATAATTGGTGGACACACCCTCCTTAAATACCTGTATCCTGCCTGCCTTACTTTCAAAGAAAAGCTCAATTTTATCAGGATCAAAGGACACGCCCGAATATCCTAATGCACAGACCATCCGTCCAAAGTTTGCATCATGTCCATAAACTGCCGCCTTGGTAAGGCTGGAACAAACTACAGATTTGCTTAATATCCTTGCTTCTTCTTTGGTGGCGGCACCGATTACCTTTGCCTCAATCAGGGCAGTTGCTCCTTCTCCGTCGCCTGCCATCATTTTTGCAAGGGTTTCATTTATATAATGTACTGCTTCTTTAAATGCTTCAAATTCCGGTGTACCTTCTTTAATTTCCTTATTTTCTGCCATGCCATTTGCCATCACTAAAAGCGTATCGTTGGTGGAGGTATCTCCGTCTACGGAAATCATATTAAAGGTATCCGTCACATCTTCCTTTACGATCTTAGCCAATGCATCCTTTGAAATCACCGCATCCGTGGTTAAAAAGGCAAGCATGGTGCACATATTGGGATGAATCATACCGGAGCCCTTGCTCATACCGCCCAGAGTCACCAAAGCGCCGCCAATTTCAATTTCTACCGCTGCCTGCTTGGAGTGGGTATCCGTTGTCATGATGGCTTCCGCTGCCTGGGTTCCTGCTTCTATGGTATTTGTTTTTGCCCTTACAAGCTTTTCAATCCCTGCTTCTATCCTGTCTATGGGAAGCTGCATCCCAATGACGCCGGTTGATGCCACCAGAACGGATTCTTCGGGAATGCCAAGTGCCTCTGATGCACGAAGCGCGGTCTTCCTGCAATACTCATAGCCCTCTTTTCCGGTACAGGCATTTGCAATTCCTGCATTGACAATCACAGCCTGTCCAAAAGGCGATTCTTCCACCACCTTTTTATCCCATAAGACCGGAGCCGCCTTCACCACATTGCTGGTAAAGGTTCCCGCCATCACGCAGGGTTTTTTACTATAAATAATTGCCATGTCCTTTCTATTCTTATACTTGATAGCAGCTTCCACACCTGCTGCCTCAAAACCTTTTGCCGCGGTCACACCGCCTGTAATCACCTTCATAATCTCTCCTTCTTTTGATAATTGTAATAAATAAAACAGCGTGAATATTCCCTTATTTTATTTGTTATAATTTACAATATTTTCTTTGTTCAGGGTAAAATCATAATAATTCAAGTCCTCCCGTTTTGTCCACCCTATTTCTTTCCAAAAAGCATTTCCAATGTCATTTCGGGTAAAAGCAATCAGGGAAACTTTGTTGATCTGTTCTTTTTCCAGTGCCTCCATACAATGCACAACCATGCTTTTTCCAATTCCCTGCATACGATAGTCCTCATGAACGCATACATGATACAGACATCCCCGTCTGCCATCATGCCCACAGAGAATGCTTCCTACGATTTTTCCATCCTTTACAGCTACTACACTGGCGGTAGGATTTCTCTTTAAAAACCGCTCCACCCCTTCCCGTGAATCATCAATGCTCCTTATGGCAAATCCCTTGATACTTTTCCACAGATCATGCACTCCTTCATAATCTGCTATTGTCATTGTTCTGATTTCCATTGTAATAACCATTCCTTCCTCTATCCCGTTTACTCTTCTCCCGTTAAATGCACTACCTGATAATCATGGGCTGTAAAGGGCAGAAACTTCTCAATCACATCTTTGGTTTTGAGTTTTAAGCTTGCTGTATTCACACAGGGATGGCATCCTAAAAATTCCTCCGCAAGCACATCCTCATCTATCAGCAGCTTCACATGATTTTCTTTGTCATTCATCAGCCCCATGACGCTCACTGCCCCAGGAGAAATATGCAGATATTCTTCCATAGATTCCTCTGGCGCAAAGGAAAGTCTGGCACTTTTAATCTGTTTTGATAATTCTTTGGTTTTGAATTTCTTTTCTCCGGGCATTAAAAGCAGATAAAAATAAGTTTTCTGGCTATTGCACAAAAATAAATTTTTGCACATATGTATTCCTAAAATCTTATCAATTCCCTGACAGGCTTCTATCGTCGCCATAGGCTCATGATCCATCCTTTTAAAAGGAATCCTCAGCTGGGTAAGGAGCCTGTAAACTTCCATTTCTCTTGGAAGCCTTCCTTTTTCCTCCGGAATATTTTCATAAAGCATAATATCAGTTTTCTGCATTTCCATGTTTCTTACCCCTTTTACGAAATAATTTTTAGTAAAATTTTATAAAAGTTTTCTTTCGCGTATTTTTCCATAAATGGACTGTGGCCACATTTTTCTAAAATATATGTTTCACACGCAACGCCATTTTCCTGCAACGGTATCGTTATCCCCTCTGCCGGATGCGGATCAATTTCTCCCTGTATTAAAAAAATCTTACATTTCATTTTTTGAAATGATTTTAATAATTCTCCACTGGTTCTTAATTTAGCAGCTTCTTCCCATATCATATTGTGCATTTGGCTATCTGTTTTATCTGCTCTGTGTGCTTCCTTGTTTTCAAGGCAATAATTATCTAATTTTTCAAATATCTTGGGAATTTTCTCCATATCCTCATCTGTTGTCCGGTTATCAGTCAATCTTTGAACGATTTCATTATCTTCTTCAGATAAATTTTGGAATCTGCGGGCACCTATCTGAGAAACATATTTATCTTCAAGAGGTCCACTGCCAACTAAAATTACATGCCTGGTCAGTTCCGGATATTTTTCTGCAAAGAAAGCTGCCAGCCATGCCCCCCAGGAATGCCCGATCAAAGCTACTTTATCATTACAGTTTTCCTTGATTTGATCATATAATTCTTCTATCAGTTCCGTTATAGAATATTTTGACTGTATGGCCTCCACAACACCAATCTGCGATAGTTTATTCAATTCCTGTGCAAATCCTTTTAATGATCCAATTGCACCAGGCCCGCCATGAACCAAAACAATTCTATAAGGCGCTTTTCCATATAAACGTACCATTTAATTCACCCTTACTATATAACAGGTTTTTCAATCTTTCTATCCTAATCATTTTCCCCAAAACTGATCTATCTTTGCCAGCAATTCCCTATCCGTCTGATAAGCAAAATCATTGGCATTAATTTGTATTACATTTCCGTCAATTTCTTCTTTGCGGGCAGATTCAATATAATCTTTAAAATGTTCAAAAATATCCAATGTGGCGCTTAGGTGAACCGGATGCCTGTTTTCATTGTATATCCGGTTTAAATATCTTTTATGCAAAATGTCAATATCTCCGCGAAGAAGCAAAACCAGCACCTCATAATGATTGGCAGCAGCCACCTCATATAATCTCTCCAGGTCAGCTTTGTGAAAGTTTGATTCCAGAATAAGATCTTTGTCCAGTTTTGTAAATTCTGAAAAAAGAAACAACATTAGCTCCATTGTTACTGCGGAAAGTTTTAGATTTTCTTCCCTGTTTGAAAAGCCGATGGTATCTCCCAAAACTTCCTTAATCGAGTCTTTATTAAAAACATTTACATCATATCTTTTGGAAAGAATAGCTGAAAAAGTGGATTTGCCTGTAGCTAAATCACCCATAATTAATAATAATTTTTTCATCTGATCATCTCCTATAAACTCTTTACACGTTTCCTCTAAAACTCTATCACTTATTGAATGACTGAATGACTATGAATATAAAATTCTTCCTGACTTGGTTGTATCTTTTTTTCCAGATATTCAAAGGTCTTGTCAAATTCTTCAACATCCTCTTGTTTGATCTCGAAAGCCGAGGACTCAAAAAAGTAATATTTTGTACCATCAAAGTATCCCTCTTCCAATTCCTTTACGAGCAGCGCCGCAGGAAAAATATCACCTTTCAAACATACATTATATTTTTTACAACTTTTAAATCCCCTTGACACATAATTAGCCGGATTGCCGAAAATAACAATTGCCTTATACCCCATTATAATTGCTTTTTCAAAGGATTTTTCCAGCAGCAGCTTCCCAATGCCTTTACGCTGATGCTCTGGTTCTACACTGATGGGCCCAAAGGTAATAATATTTTTCGTATTTCCTTTTTCATCCATGAGTTTTGATTTTGTATACATAACATTTGCAATGACCTGTCCTTCCAGCTCACATACAAAATCTAATTCTGGTATAAAATCCTCATGCTCCCGCAAAACATGCGCCAGATAGTGCTCATTCCCTCCTGGCACACTTAAATTCCAAAAGGCTCTCTTATGTATCTCTTCGACTTTCCGAAATTCGTCTGCTGTCTCATTTCGGATAATGATATGTGAATCCTGTAAGGGAATTTCTTTCCATCTGATTGATTCTGCCATAGTGCTTTTCCTCCATACCTTTTACTATGATTTTATTATATAAATCCGCCAATGTATCCGTATGAAACTCCGGGTTCTCATAAGAAATGTCACCTGGATTTATGTACCATCTGTCCATAGAATACAGAGTATGATACAGATATTTCCACATAGGAATCCCATCATACCGTTTATTCCAAAGTTCGTCGGGAATACATTTTATCAAATTCTCCGTCTCCCATAATGCCCTGCCTGTTAAATATCTTATATCATCACTCAGCATAATCTCTTATCTCATGCATTCCTTTTTATGAATATTTTGCTTTGAAATAAATGTACAGCATAACAGCCGCAAAAAACAAACATACACATAACCCTTCCACATCAGGATGTTTTTTGCAGCAATGATTAGGTTTTTTCGGATTTACACGCACCTTGATTGTTCTGCCGGCTTGTATAAACCCCTTAAGATCAGATCGATATACTACTCCCTTGTACTTGTATTTTACCCTGACTAACCCTGGTTCGTAATAAGTTCCTCCATTTGGCTGCACATCTATTTTATAAGCAGGATTCCTGATGAATTATAATGATGATACCTCATTTATTTTCTCTAATTACCCGGCAGGGGTTCCCATATGCTATGGTATTGTCTGGGATGTCTTTTGTAACAACACTTCCTGCCCCAATTACAACATTATCTCCAATGCTTACTCCCGGCATAATAATTGCCCCTCCGCCGATCCATACATTGTCTCCAATGGTAACCGGAGCTGTCTGCGTTTTGCAAAACTCAAAGGAACCATCCTCCTTTGGTTCTCCAAATCGGTCAAATGCGTTTGTTGGATGAAATGCTGTATATATTTGAACATTAGGCGCAATAAGTGCATTATTTCCAATCCGTATCTCGTTGTCATCCAAAAACGTGCAATTCATATTTACTTCGCAATTATTTCCAAAATAAATGTTATTCCCATAATCTGCAAAAAAAGGCGCTGTAATCCAGAGATTGGCTCCCTTTCCTCCCAATAGTTCATTTAATATTCTATCTTTTTCTTGTGCATTTGCAGAATCGGTATTATTATAATCTCTTACCAGATCCTTTGCCTTGTGCCATTGGGTTAACAGTTCTGCGTCCCCGCAATCATATAGCTGACCTGCCAGCATTTTTTCTCTTTCCGTCATAACTTCCTCCTTAAAAATATGATTATGATTTGCTCTTATGTGCAGTAATAATCGTATAGCTGTGCGCATTTACCGTTATGATACAGTCGTCTATATTTACGTACCAGTTTTTCCCATTTCTTATAATCACAGCATCTGCAGAACTAATTTTATCTTTGCACCATCCTACAACATCATCTGTATCCAACGATAAATTTCTTTTAATCCGCGCCACGCCTAATTCTGTAGTATGTAATTGATTCAAATTACTCAACAATTCATTTTTCATTAAAGTCCCCTTAGATAATTGTCCACTTTCTTTTTTATTTAAATTGCATTCCAGTAAACCATGAAAATCAGCACGCATCCCCATGCGTTTCCCGTCAGCTTACGGACGAGCAGCATTCCATAAATCAGAAATATTGTCACCAGCATCTCCACCACTGCATCAGGCGTCACGCCAATGGCGCCATGAACCAGAATGCACATAATAGCACAAACAAACGCACCCCAATCCCAAAATTTATATCGGGAAGGATACAGCTCACTTAATTTATCACGAATTACAACATAATTAAACCCTTCAAAAAACCCCCAGCAAACTGCTGTAATCAACATTCCTAAGACATTGTACGGAAATCCGCTTTTCAGCAGTTCAGGAGTGGTATTAACATCCCAAAAAGGGCACCATGCATGAACATTCCCACTGATTACACAGTAAATAAAGTCAGGAATACAACAGGCAAGACTAAGAAGCAGTGCAGGTATCAGGTTCTTTGTATTTAGCCCGAAGGATTGAAACTTTTCTTTTCTCAAAATACAAACGATTGTAATGCCCAGCCCTGCCAATCCAAACTGCCCACCGACACCCACAACCAAAACTCTCAGCACAATATTAATTGACGGATCAAAGACAAAACTTTTCATCTTATCATTCACAAGCATACATATTGCCAGCACTGCAAATGATACAATACAAATAATCCATAGATCCTGTGATAATTGTTTTTTCCTGTTTTTCGTTAATGTAGTTTCCATTGTTATGCATTCCTTTCATGAATACTTTTCCAAAATAACTTTATACTTCTTATATACCACATAAATTCCCACTGTGCATTCCAGCAAAATGATTACAATTCCTAAAATAAGGTGGACAAGACAGCAGGCTCCTGCAATCACAAAAGCAATGGCACACTTCTTATATAAAGCTGCCATTTCTTTGTTATAACCAGCAATATCATGCACTTTTTCCATTAAGGATTTGTCTCCTGACCAGAAAGATATTGGAGTACTGCTTTCTTTATCATAAACAGAAATAATCAAAAATGGAACTGCGCATAGCAGACATGCGATTAAACCAATGATTCTTCCTACCATACATCTATCCCCTTTCCTGTCGTCGTAAAGCATCTTTCCATACTTGCATCCGGCCTTCCAAACTTATGCATTCCTCTTGTATGAGGCCAGACGAAACCATCCCCTGCATCAGTTCAAAAGCAAATGGCACCAGTAATCTTAGAGTTCGTTTTACTTACAAAAATCAATATCATAACGTGTCCCATGGGAAAGAAGAAGTCCATCTGTTAATTTAATACAAAGAATGCAGGTATTTACATCATTAAAATCATTATGTCCATTATCTATCCATTCCGCAAAAGCTGTTCTCAACTTTTCTGCAATTTCTGCATTTTCCTTTTTGTTAAAATATCCCAGATTAATCCCCTCGCCATGGGCAGTAAACCAGTCGCCCGAAATTGCAACAACAGGATTTTTCTCTATTTGTTTCATTTTATTTGAAAGCCCGTAGGTAATCACATAAAATGCCTTATCTTCATAAAAGGCATTTACATTGCGCACATAGGGAATACCGTCTTCTGTTGTTGCCAATGCAATGATACTATCTCTCCCAAAACGGTCATTCAAAATCTTTTCGGCTTCTTCGCTTAACCTTTCCATTCAAATACCTCCTCATATAAAGTCAACAACAACACTGCCTAAGAATTTCATAATAACCTTCATGCGCCGCTTCGCGGTGCTCCACCACACATGAAAATCTCAGAAATTCCAAATAAAACCGCCTTACCTGAAATTTTAACTCTGTCATTTTTCCATTCCCCGTAAAGCACTCCTGTTCTTTCAGAAGCCTGGAACGCTTTGATCACGTTTTTACTTAATTTCCCTGCCCAATAAGGAACAATCATGCAATGGGTAGAACCTGTAACAGGATCTTCCGGTACATCAAGCTCCGGCGCAAAAACGCGGGAAACGCAATCATATTCTTTTCCCTTTGCAGTTACAGCAATGCATAACCCATCCAGTTCTTTCATGAGTGATTGATTGGGCTGCAAATTTATAACCGCTTCTTCGCCATCAACAACAAGGAGTAAATCTCTGTCAAGGTAAGCGGCAAGCGGACGCACACCAATCGCTCTGGTCATTTTGTCCGTAACAGGCACTTCTTTAAGGTGATAGGCCGGAAAATCCATTTCAAACAAATCGCCTGTCACATCTACTGTCATTTCTCCTGATAAGGTATGAAACTTCATTTTTTTACACTCAGGTTCTACAAAATTTGCAATCACATAAGAAGTTCCAAGGGTTGCGTGCCCGCAGAAATCTATCTCTTCCTTGGGCGTAAACCAACGTAAATGGAAGCTATCCCCTTCCTTTACCGCAAAGGCTGTCTCAGACAAATTGTTTTCTTTGGCAATATTTTGCATTAATTCCTCACTGATCCAGTGGTCAAGTATGCACACAGCCGCAGGATTCCCCTTAAAAACCTGATCTGTAAATGCATCTACTATATATTGCTTCAACTGTATTCCTCCTGCGTTCATTAAAGATTCAGTCCCTTATTCTCTTCGCACCCCAGCATAATATTAAGACACTGAATAGCTGCGCCGGAAGCGCCCTTTCCCAGGTTATCAAACCTTGTGCTCACCAGCAGTCTGTCTTCATTTCCAGTCACATATATTTCTATGCCATCCCAGCCTGCACAGGCATTCCCTGCAAGAAATCCATTATAATCCGCTTCCTTGCCAAAAGGCATCACCTTTATAAACTTCTTGCCGGAATAATATTCACCTAAAAATTCATGAACTTTTTCGGGCGTTTGTGTACCTGAAAGCAAATCTGTATAAAAAGGCGTTGTAAGAAGCATTCCGCTATAATAATCACATATGATGGGGGAAAACAACGGTGCTTTATCAAGTCCTGTTATCTTCTGCATTTCTTTCAAATGCTTATGATTTTGAGTGAGCGCATACTCTCTTGGCGCATCAAGCTCTTTGTCTCTTTCCTCTGCTTCATAAACTGCAATTGTTTTCTTGCCGGCTCCGCTGTAGCCTGATAATGCAAATGCTGACACCGGATAGTCTTTCGGAAGCACTCCGCCTGCTATCAGAGGATAAACAATTGTAATAAATCCGGTGGCATAGCATCCCGGAACTGCAATCCGCTTTCCTTCCTGTATTTTCTGCCGATGTCCCTTTGACAGTTCCGGAAAACCATAGGCCCAGCCTTCTAAAGTCCTGTGCGCAGTTGACGTATCTATGATCCTCACATTTTCATTTTCTACAAGACTTACGGATTCCCTGGCTGCATCATCTGGAAGGCAAAGAAAGGTAATGTCTGATTCGTTGATCAGCCTTTTTCTCTCCTTAACATCCTTCCTGAGTTCAGAGGCAATGGGAAGCAGTTCAACATCATCCCTGCCCTCAAATCTTTCATATATTCTAAGCCCTGTAGTACCTTCGCTTCCATCAATAAATATTTTCGTTTTGTTGCTCATATTTATAACCATGCTCCTTTCAAAGTTCTCCTCTTCTATATTGCTCAAATGAGAGCTGCCCAGCAGCCATCACAGTTCAACTAATTTATCCTCTTTGAAATAATATATATTTTCGTGTTTGTATCCATACTTGGAACCAGCCATACTTATATGTGGCTCAAAGGTAAAAAAGGGCACATCTCCTAAACAAATCTTATTTCCCTTTTCAATGTATATTCTATCTTCTTTTTTCTTTACAATTGAATGTCCTAAATTTCCCAAAAAGTCGAGATTCCTATACCCCTTATCTTCAATAACCTGATTCATGTAATAATAAAGCTCTTCAAAGGTTGTTTGAGGTGTTACGAAGCGGCACATTTCCTCATGAAGGCTCTTTTCCGTTAGTAATCCACTTTTCCATTCCTTGTTGGTTATTTTTGCGTCTTCAATTACCTGCCCATTTTCAACTACAAGCGTTCTTGCATAATCTCCCCAAATATCCATATTTTGCGGACTTAAATCAATTGTAATAATATCATTGACTTCGATACGCCTGTCACTTGTTTTATATTGTGAACCGGAAACCGAAATTTGGGTTTCTTCTCCTGCAAATACAAAGGCGCCTATATTCCAATACCAAAAAGAATCTGCTCCAAGTTCCAGCATTTTGCGCTCACACATTTCTCTTATTTCAAAAAGAGTCATCCCCGAATGAACTTTCTTTTTTGCATATTTCATGGTATCTTTTGCTATTTTCTGCACTTCATTGTATAGCATAAATGACCTCCACAGTCTCCTAAATCATGCTTAATCCTTAATATATTTTTTGTCCGCCAAAGGAACACCCTCTTCATCTGAAATATATCGCTCCACTTTCATATGAAGATCATATTTTTCTCTAAGCTTTATAATTTGTGCCATCATGGGTGATTCATGATGCATATCAATTGACTTTTGATCTTTCCAGCTATCAATTAAAAGAACTGTTTCGGGATCTTTCATTGAAAAGAAATATTCATATCTCTCATTTCCTTCCTCATCTCGAATATCATTCACAATTCCGCTTGAAACCATTTCTTCCGCGAACTTTCTGGCATTTCCATTCTCGCCGGTATAATAAATATTAACTATAATAGCCATTTTATTTATCCTCTTCCTTCTATGACGAGCAAAGATGTTAATAAGCTTCACTTAACTAACTCATGTTAATCTTTGCTTCATCAATCAATATTCCATCACTCTTTCCAAGGGCGTTTTTTCCCTGTCCACCCCTTCGCTTTCCAGTAATTT
This sequence comes from Lachnospiraceae bacterium UBA7199, assembly GCA_002490775.1. Taxonomy (GTDB): domain Bacteria; phylum Bacillota; class Clostridia; order Lachnospirales; family Lachnospiraceae; genus Suilimivivens. Next base: position 56,216 of record DKUR01000085.1, read on the forward strand.
GCATCTGCTTCATTAAATCCGTTTTTCTGCATCAAACGTATCACACCAAAAAAGGCTATTGTTTTTATAGATGGCTTCACTCTGCCCTGATTTTTCTTTATTTTTTTAGCTAAAGCAGTGTTCTTTTTCTCAATCCGGCGTTTTACTTTGGCGCTGACTCTATTCCAAGATGTTTCATAAACAGCAGTTCCATATTTGTAGGTTTTTGCAATTCCCCAAAAGAAAGTGCTGTCTGCCATATCTTTATTTGTGCTTTTCATCCCTGCTCCTGCGGCAGTGGAAATACATACCGCCTGCTTATGGAACATTTTTTCCTCCGGGCGGTGCACCATCCATCTATAACCATAATGATCCAAAAACGCCTTCATTGCACCTGTTGCATGATATACATACACAGGGCTTGCCAAAATAATCACATCCGCCTGGTCCATAGCCTGCGTAATCGGCTTAAGCTTTTCGTAATGAGGACATAGCTTTTCATCTTTTCCAAAGCAGCTAGTACATCCTACGCAAAAGGAGTCAAAATCCCTTGGCAGAAAAAATTCGGTGATTTTCCCTTCCAATTTCTCAGCAAGCTCTCTTGCAATATGATAAGTTGAACCTTTATGGCTCTGTCCGTGAATGATTACTATCCTCATTGAAAGTTCCTCCCGTTGACTGATTGGACATATAGGATAACTATACGCTTTCTAATTTAAAATCTCAACTATTTTTACACAAGTTAATTCTAGTAAACGACATAACAAATTTCTGCTTTCGCCGCTTATGGCGCACCCGGGATCTACAACAGCGCCACATTGCATGATTATACATTATCTCTGCATAATATTCAACTATTTTTTATTTTTATGCATAAAAGAGAAATTTTATTTAAATTTTATACATTATAGTATTGCATTTTGGACCAATCTGTTGTATATTGTCAAAAGAAAGTAATCTAACATTTCGTACTAAATTATATGGAGGCAGTATATTATGAAGGAAAAAGTTATTTTAGCGTATTCAGGAGGTCTTGACACCACAGCCATTATTCCCTGGCTAAAGGAAAATTTTGATTACGAAGTCATCTGTGTCTGCATTGACTGCGGACAGGGGGAAGAACTGGATGGTCTTGAGGAAAGAGCTAAATTCTGCGGCGCTGAAAAATTATACATATTGGATGTTACGGATGAGTTCTGTGATGAGTACATCGTTCCCTGCGTACAGGCCCATGCCGTATATGAAAACAAATATCTTCTCGGTACTTCTATGGCAAGACCGCTTATCGCAAAGAAACTGGTTGAAATTGCACGAAAGGAAAATGCAAGTGCAATCTGTCATGGTGCTACAGGAAAAGGAAATGACCAAATCCGGTTTGAGTTAGGGATCAAGGCGCTTGCTCCTGACTTAAAGATTATTGCTGCATGGAGAAATGACAAATGGACTTTAGATTCCCGGGAATCTGAGATTGCCTACTGCAAAGCTCATGGCATTGACCTTCCTTTCTCCGCTGACTCAAGCTACAGCCGGGATCGTAATTTATGGCATATCAGCCACGAAGGGCTTGAACTGGAAGATCCTGCAAATGAGCCCAACTATGAGCACCTCTTGGTGCTTGGAACCACTCCTGAGAAGGCCCCTGATGAAGGTGAATACGTTACTATGACCTTTGAAAAAGGTATCCCTGTTTCTGTAAACGGTCAGAAAATGAAGGTTTCTGATATTATTCGGGAATTAAATAAATTAGGCGGCAAACATGGTATTGGTATCGTTGATATTGTGGAAAACCGTGTAGTAGGCATGAAGTCCAGGGGTGTTTATGAAACCCCCGGCGGAACCATTCTTTATGAAGCACACCAACAGTTAGAGGAATTGATTCTTGACAGGGACACCTACGCAGCTAAGATGGATATGGGGAATAAGCTGGCGCAGATCGTATACGAAGGGAAATGGTTCTCTCCTTTACGGGAAGCAGTTCAGGCATTCATTGAATCTACCCAGCAATATGTAACAGGCGAAGTAAAGTTCAAGCTTTATAAAGGCAATATTATCAAGGCTGGTACCACTTCTCCTTACTCCTTATATAATGAAAGCATTGCTTCCTTTACTACCGGTGATTTGTATGATCATCATGATGCAGAAGGCTTTATCAACTTATTCGGACTTTCTACTAAAGTTCGGGCTATGAAAATGAGGGAGCATGGAGGCTGATTGCGCTTATGGATGTGATCACGTTATTATTATCTTATTTCATAGCAGTCAACTTAATCGGATTTGTCCTGATGGGCGTAGATAAATATAAAGCAAAAAAAAGGGGCTTCCGTATTCCGGAAGCAACCCTTTTTACAGTTGCTGTTATTGGCGGAAGCATAGGTTCCATTGCAGGAATGTATGCTTTTCGTCATAAAACAAGACACCGCTCATTTGTGTACGGAATGCCTTTTATTTTATTTGTTCAAATCATCCTTATTATCGCTATCTTAAATGCACCTATTGAAATTTCCATCTTATAACAGGAGGATATTTATGCATATTGCAATTTGTGATGATAATGTAGCCGGTGGGGCAATTTTGTAAGAACAACAATTTTATAGAGTCCATGTTGAGGTGTTTTTATCATATGCTGCACCTGTTACTTTTTTAATTTTTGCGTAATCTCTAAATACAGTTGCTCTCGAAATATCCAATTCTGCCATGACCTGTTCCACTGACAGATGAATATTTTCACAAATCATATCATAAATTTTCTGTTCTCTTTTAGACAATGTCTTACTTTCCTTTGCTGAATCTGCTGCTATTTTATTCAAAGGAATAGAAATTTTAAAAACATCATCTTCAAACAGTTCCGGCTTTCCGCCTTCAGAATATCTACAATGTAACAATAACTCCGCCATCATTGGCATACATACTGCTGACGCCTCTGGTATCCATCACCAGAACGTCCTTCACGTGAATTTTGGAAAGGATCATTTCCTTTACCCGTTCTGCCCTGTCGGGACAGTTACAATGGGTGATCATCAGTCTTTTTCCTTCGGGATGCACAGCCTCCTTTGCAACTGTTTCTGCCATCCTGGCAAGGGATTTTTTAATTCCAATTGCCTGGCCTAATTGGATAATCTCACCAGCATCCGCCCCCATAACAGGTTTAATGCTTAAGGTAGAGGCTACCAGTGCTTTTACACCGGTCAAACGCCCATTTTTCCGCAGCGTTTCCAGATTATCCAGCACAAAATAGGTATTCATATGATCTCTGTATTCAATCAGTTTTCTACAGATTTCTTCGAAAGGCAGGCCTTCCTCAGACCACTCAACTGCCTTAAAAGCAAGTTGTGTCTCTCCGCAGCTTGCAGAATGGGAATCACATACAAAAATATTCTTTTTTCCATATTCCTCTTCATACATTTTTTTCCCAAGTTCTGCACTGTTATAACTGCCGCTTAACTTGGAAGATAAAGTAAATACAAATACATTCTCCGCCTCTGTCCGGTATGCCTCCTTAAACTTTTCTGGTGAAGGACAATAGGATTTAGGACACTTGGGTGATGCCGCCACCTTCGCAAGGAATTCTTTCTGATTAAAGGTTTCATCATCTATAATCACCTCTCCATCCACCTCTAATCCCAATGCTACTATTTCATACTGGGGATTATTTGCAAGGGTGAGTGGGAATTCACAACAACTATCTGCCACAATCTTAAAACTCATAAAAACCTCCAAACCATATCACCTGTTTATTTTCTACTATTCAACATAGTTTTCATTACTACATATAATAGCATATTATACTTTTCTTGTAAATTGCGAAAATATCCTTCTACGTTCCGTTTAGGATACTTCGCATCTCTGATGAAATGCCCGGCATAAACACATAATCTCTCTCCGCCAGTAAAACGACAATACAATCCGCTGCTCTGATAGCGTTTATGGCATCCGTATTGTTTAGGTCTCCCGGATATTTGTATTTAATAAGCGTACAACTGCTGAAATCTTTTTGCAAAAACAACCCAGCATAAATCCGGAAGGAATCTCCCACCACAACAAGATTACATGGTTGTCCGGAAGCACATACAGCGCTGTAAAAATTCGCCCCTGGATCGCTGCCCGCCACAACATCTGCCTGCACATCCGGTTTATAGCCGATGGCGTAATTCACGTCTCCTCCATATTCTGCCGGATTCAAATTGCCCAAGCCAATCAAATCACCAATTTCCGCAGCAGAAACGTCAAACCTGGTAGGACTCACACTGCTGAGATTGGTTGCCGGTATTCCCATCAAAGAATACAAAGACTGCACGCCCACAAAAGCACCCGCATAATTCCAGTGGGTATCTGACCGAAAATACACCTGATAATTTTCTTTCGCAGCCAGCATCTCTGGCAGAGGATAGGCGATTTTAAGATCCGTGTTGGCATGAATGTAATCCACCAGACGCTGTTCTCTTTTATAGCTGTCATAAACTGTAATATCTGGCATTTTCTCGGAATAGACCTGTTCTTTGTTTGGGGGTATCAAAAAATACAGACTCTTTCCCGCAGCGTTGCAGCTTTGCTTTAATGCCTGCATGTCAGCCACATACCCTTCCATCTGCGCCTGATCAAATAGATTGCTTCCCTGATAATCCTCCAAACTATTTTCCAACATGAAAAACAGCCATTTATCACTGCCCTCTATCACAGAATCATTGTGTATCTTTGGCATCAGATAAGCAGCATCCTCATTTTCCAACGCTGCTGTTTCTTTAGTCTCCGCTTCTTCCCCAACGTTTTCTTCTGTTTCTGCCAACACTCCCTGCTCTTGTTTTGCAGAAATTTCCTTTTCCTGATCTGCTGTTTCCATGAAATCCTCTTGCTTTTTATCAGCAACGGTCTTAGAAAGAGCTTCCTGCCCACCGCCTTGTGCCATTCCATCCGAAATTACCGCTTCATCAGAATCCTCCTGTTCTTCGAGTTTTTCCTCCTGAACGGTACTTTCCGCCATTTCCTGGAGAGTCGTCTGTTCCTTTATCTCCAGCTTAGTATCCCTGCGTACCAGCTTTGCCAGGTATGGCACAACAAAAACATCATAGTTTTCCTCCATAAAAGAATTCATCTCACGATCCACCGATATCATTACTGAGCGGAAGGGTAATCTGTCATTATAATACTCCTCCACCTCCTGCATATATGCCGCGCTGAAGGTTTCTGGAAAAGCCGCCTTGTTACGGTTCTCCCCCAGATCATAATCAAACGTCTGCTGCCAGTCGGGCTGCACCGCGCTAACGCAAAGCCACACAAGCGACGGCAGAATTAGCACCGTCATAAATACTGCAATACTTATGATTACGTATATTTTGTCTTTTTTCATACTTATACCCATGCCTTTCTCTATATCTTTAAAACTGAAAATAAATAAAAGGGTTATAGGTTCCGTTTACCAGCATCAAAATTGATAAAATCAGAATCACTGTCTGCACACACAAATCACCTATCTTAATCCAAAGACAGTCTTTTATTTTTTCGTATTGTTTTCCCACGAAACGCTGTATCACTCCTGTAAACAGCAGTCCCACCGGAAGAGCCAGCATAATCTTTGCAGGCATAGCCATGATAAGCATGGTGTCCGAAGGCGCTCCTGAAAACATCTGCCTCACATATTCCATCGCCTGTGAAATGGAATCTGACCTGAACAACACCCACCCCAGCATGACAAAAAACATGCTGTATATCCAATTGAAAACCTTGACGGGATTTTTATCAAGCACCCGGCCCAAAAACAGTCGTTCCAGAATCAGAAGCAATGCGTAATACACGCCCCATACCACGAAAGTAATATTCGCCCCATGCCACGCGCCTGTAAGCAAAAAGACAAGAAACAGATTCACACATGTCCGCTTCTGTCCTTGTCTGCTTCCTCCCAGCGGTATGTACACATATTCCTTAAACCAGGAAGACAAAGATACATGCCATCTTCGCCAAAATTCACGTATTGACAAGGATGTATAGGGATACAAAAAGTTCTCTCCAAATTGAAATCCCAGCATCCTGCCCAAACCTATCGCCATATCAGAATACCCGGAAAAATCATAATAAATCTGCAATGTATAACACAGGATGCCAATCCAAGCAGCGGGAGAACCCAGTCTTGTCGTATCAAAAGCCCATATCTTATCTACGACCTGTGCAAACGTATTCGCCAGCAGAACTTTTTTACCAAGCCCATAACAGAAACGTTTCTGTCCCTCTGCGAAAAGAAAGATGTTCTCCTGTCGAACTTCCAACTGTCGTTCGATATCTCCATATTTAACAATAGGTCCTGCCACTAATTGAGGGAAAAAAGAGACATACAGGGCAAAATCTGAAAATTTTTTCTGAATCTGCACCTTTCCCCTATACACATCAATCACATAAGACATTGCCTGAAAGGTGAAAAAAGAAATCCCTATGACAATCATCCCAAAATATTTAAATAAAATCAAAATGCCGATATCCACGCCTAAAATAAAAGCCAGCTTTGCCTTTCTGCGTCCTTCGCCTGTGCTGTTTCCAATCAGCAATCCGCTATAATAATTAAATAAAATGGAAAATAACAGAACCGGCAAGTAAGCAATGTTCCCCCACGCATAAAATAACAGACTCACAGCCAGCAGAAAGACGTTTTTGACGCGAATCTGCATCTTTCGCGAAGGGAAGGGCAAAACCGATAAAAGGAAATTGATTCCAATAACAGCGGGAAGAAAAACCCATATAAAAATCATTGAACTGAATAGCATTTTATTTTGTCCTCTTTCTTTTCAATATTTTCTCCACTTGCACCTGACAATGAAATATTATATTATTGTACAATAAGTCTGTCTATGACTTTTCTAATATTTATAATTAAAATAGAAACGAGGATATGCCATGACCACAAATGAAAAAGCATTGATGCTTCACGAAAAATGGAAGGGAAAACTGGAAACCACCTCCAAAGCGCCTGTCAAATCCAGAGAAGATTTATCCTATGCCTACACTCCCGGCGTTGCGGAACCCTGTAAAGTGATAGCCCAGGATAAGGAGGCTGCCTATAAATACACCATGAAAGCAAATACTGTAGCTGTTGTCTCTGACGGAAGTGCTGTATTAGGGCTTGGAAATATCGGTCCTTATGCGGCAATGCCTGTGATGGAAGGAAAAGCTGTTCTTTTCAAGGAATTTGGCGGTGTCAATGCAGTTCCCATCTGCTTAGACACTCAGGATACAGAAGAAATTATCAAAGCTGTCACCTATCTGGCTCCCGGCTTTGGCGGTATCAATCTGGAAGATATCAGCGCCCCCCGCTGCTTTGAAATCGAGGAACGTTTAAAGGAAATTCTGGATATTCCTGTTTTTCATGACGACCAACATGGTACTGCCATCGTTGTTTTAGCAGGTATCATTAACGCACTTAAGGTTGTGGGAAAGAAAAAAGAGGACTGCCAAATTGTTGTAAATGGTGCTGGCAGTGCAGGCGTTGCCATCACCAAGCTGCTGCTCACCTATGGATTTCCACATATTATTATGTGCGATAAAACAGGGATTTTATCCAAAGATACAAAAGGACTTAACTGGATGCAGCAGAAAATGACGCAAGTTACCAACCTTGACCAAAAAGAAGGCACTTTGGCCGATGCCTTAAAAGGTGCAGATATCTTCGTTGGGGTTTCTGCTCCTGGCATTGTTTCTCCTGAAATGGTTGCATCCATGAATAAAGATTCCATCTTATTTGCTATGGCAAATCCTGTGCCTGAAATCATGCCGGACGCTGCAAAGGCGGCTGGTGCAAGAATCGTTGGAACAGGCCGGAGTGATTTTCCCAATCAGGTCAACAATGTAATTGCCTTTCCCGGTATTTTTAAGGGAGCCTTGGAAGGGCGTGCCACACAGATTACAGAGGAAATGAAGCTGGCTGCCGCTGCTGCTATTGCCTCTCTTGTGCCTGATGATGAACTGAATGAAAATAATATTCTGCCAGAAGCTTTTCATCCAGAAGTTGCCGAGCTTGTTGCCAATGCAGTAAAAACCCATATCAGATAATGCAAAAAAGAAGCAATCCATCAAACTGCAATAAAAATCTGCCATATAAAAACTGGCATGGAAAACCATATTATTCACTGGACGCCTATTGTAAAAACACTTACGGGGAAAAGCTCTATAAGGTGGCACTGGATGCAGGGCTTACCTGCCCTAACAGAGACGGACGCTTAGGAACAAAGGGCTGTATTTTCTGCAGTGCAGGAGGAAGCGGCGACTTTGCTGCCCCTGTCCGTGATACTGCCGCCGCCTTTGAACATGCTTTTTTGCAAAGTAAAAATTCCTTATCTGGAAAGAAAACCGGTCAGAAATTTATTGCTTACTTTCAGGCATACACTAATACCTACGGTCCCGTTTCCTATCTGGAAAAAATTTACCGGTTTGCTTTGGAAGAACCTTCTATTGCAGGAATTTCCATTGCAACCAGGCCGGACTGTCTTCCCGCCAGTGTTATGACGCTGCTGCGCCAGCTAAAAAGAGAATATTTCCCTAAATTTATCTGGCTGGAATTAGGGCTTCAAACAATTTTTGAATCCTCCGCTGTTTTGATCAGACGAGGTTATCCTCTCTCTTGTTTTGAAGAAACCGTATATATGCTTCATGAGGAAAACATTCCTGTCATCACCCATATGATCTTAGGACTGCCGGGCGAAACAAAAGAAAATAACATTTCCTCTATGGAATATTTAAGCCAAAAGCCTATCTGGGGTGTTAAATTGCAGCTCTTACACATATTAAGGGGCACAGATTTAGCTTCTCTTTATGAAAAAGATCCTTTACTTTATGGCTCCTATCAGACATTAGAACTTTATTTAGATACATTGATCCCATGTCTTGAACATCTACGCCCTGACATGGTAATTCACAGAGTAACTGGTGATGCACCAAAGAAGCTTCTTTTAGCTCCTTGCTGGAGTTCCAATAAGAGGCTTGTACTAAATACCCTGCATGGACAAATGAAAAAGTACGGCTCCTTTCAGGGAAAGCACTGGAAGGCCGCACCGTAAATTTTTGAAACCATAAACTATTTTTACTTTGTTTTTACTTGTGAGAAAGGACAATTTATCATGCATGATCCTTTAACTCTTTATAAACTAATCGTTCTCTATATGCTTGACCGGGTGGATTTTCCTCTGACCAAATCCCAGATCAGCGATTTTATTCTTGGAAAAGAATATACTAATTTTCTTACCCTTCAGCAGGCTATTGGAGAACTAACTGACGCCGGCCTGATCACTGCCCAATCCGTCCGCAACCGCACCCATTTAAGCATCACCCGAGAAGGACGGGAAACTTTAAATTTCTTTGGGAACCAGATCAATGAAAGCATCAGGGGCGACATAAATGACTTTTTTAAGGAAAATGAAATGCAGCTAAGAAATGAAGTTTCCATCCTGTCGGATTTTTATAAATCAACCTCAGGAGAATATGAAGCCCATTTGACTGCAAAGGATAAAGGCATTAACTTGGTTGACATAACAATTTCAGTTCCCACCAAGGAAACAGCAAGTACTATTTGCGATAATTGGCAGCGAAAAAATCAGGAAATCTACCAATACCTCATCAGCCAGCTTTTTGGATGATCTGTTTAGCTAAATTTGAAACAGCAGAAAAGGCTGCCAAAGCAGCCTTTTTCTACCTTACAATCTCACTCCAGCTTGAAATCCCGATAATCCCCTTTGCAAAGTCTGTATACTGAGCATGCTGAGGCGTATCGATATATTTAAACACTGTATAAATTTGTTTTTGTCCTCCCCCTTGATGATTTAGTCCAAATGCCAGCCCCTGGGCCACTTCTTCTCCCGCATCTGTCTGCCTGTTCAGCAAAAATCCATCTATCTCATCATAGGCATCCATTTTGTAATATGCGTAGGCAAAGGCTGCTGCCTGCACAGCTTCTCCCGCTGTGGAGGTATATCCCAATTCACTGATCAATATGCTTCTGACCTGTCCATTGCTATCAAGAAAATGCTCCTGCCTTAAATAGTTGATTAAAACCTCAATGTTTTCCATCGTCATCATGGAAGTGCCTGCATTGTGCTCCACATATTTAGATGATTTCCAGATTCTTGCTTCCGTAAGCGGCACATTGTAAGGATGCTGTGCCAGTCCCCAGTCAATATTTCCCTTTTCTGTTATATTGTTGTTAAAGACATCCAAAATATCTCTTCCATCATAGTTTTTATTATTTTTTATATTTCTGTCCCACTGCTGGTCTAAAGAAATATACACCCTTGCACTGCTGCTTACACTTTTAATTGCTGTATAAAACACACGAAATCCCTTTGCATATTCCTCCACATAAGTCCCAATGTCCGTATATTCCATATAATTCCACTCTTTGCGGGCATTAATCTCATTTGCAATGATCCAGTTGGAAATTTTCCCATGTCTGGTATCGGAATAGCGTTCTGCAAGAAAAGAGCCAATTGCAGCCATATATTCCACGCCGGATTCCTCCGCGCCATTAAACATATAGTAAGGCGCTGATCCCCCGTGCCTTGCCTGGGGATGGATCAGTTGGGGATAAGAGGAAGAATAATTATTTAAAATTATGGCTGTAGTGGTAATGCCCTTGGCAGTGAGCGTACTAAACACAAGGTCATACTCTGCCACCACCTGTCCATTAAACGTATAAGTCCTCCCATTGTATGTATACTGTATTGAAGGATATGCTGCACTGGTGGTAGGGCCTAACAATCTGGCTACAGGAATATTATAGGCTGCCTGTTTTACTCCCAAGTCATCCAGTTCACTTCCCCGAAGTCTGTTGGGATCTACCAAAAGCCCTTTTATGGATGCCGGCTCCTGAAATACAGAGGTGTATTTCGCGATTGCCTCTGGGTTGGTGATATACTTAGGAGTGCTTACCGGCACATATTTTCCATCCTTTTTTACCGCAACTACAAACTTTTTAAAAAGCCGGCTGTTTGAAGTATTATAATTTAATGAGGTAAAAAGCACCGTTTCATTATCCTTATAATCTCTGGCAACATAATTGCTGTTTTCTGATATAGCCGTATCGTAAGTATTTAAAGCAAATAAATAATAATATTTGTCATCACTTTTCGGGATTCCCCCGCCTTTTGCAGTAACAGAAATTCTGCCCGAGGAATCTATAATACATTCTGTGATATCAGCAAAGTCTGCCGCTGTCTCTTCTGTGATGTCATGACTTTCCGGGCGCCTGTTAAAAGCATCCCACACAGCATTTCCGGCTGTTACAATATGGTCAATTACATCTTCCCCCATATCCACTTCCGGCTGCTGCTGCGGCTCTTTTTCTTCCACTAATTCCGAAATATCTATCTCAGGTTCAACTTCAATTTTCTTATTATCCATAGTAAAGAAAAAAACTGCTCCTGTCACAGCAAGAATAAGCACAGACGCCAGTAAAATCCAAAGTCTGTTCGTAAACCTTTTTCGCTTTGCTGCCCCCGGCTTTTTCTTTCTTCTTTTCTTTCGTCTATTTGCAGGCTTATATTCTGCCGGTTCCTTATCATTTCCGGTTCTAAAACTCATACTTCCTTATTTCCTTTATGTTTTTTGATCTGTCTCATATGCTCTTTTACTTTGACCTCATACCCGTTTCCTGATGGATGGTAAAATTCCTTTCCATCCAGTTCGTAAGGCAGGTATTGCTGCTCCACATAATGATTTGGATAATCATGTGCATATTTATATCCTGTTCCATGCCCCAATTTGGCCGCCCCCTTGTAATGGGCATCCTGCAAATGAACAGGAATCGGCAGATTTCCTGTTTCTTCCACTGTCTTCATGGCTTCTCCTATGGCTCTCACACAAGCATTGCTTTTAGGCGCACATGCAACATACATAGCTGCCTGGGAAAGAATAATCTGGGCTTCCGGCATTCCAATCCGCTCTACTGCCAAAGAGGCATTTACTGCAACCAAAAGAGCCTGAGGATCGGCAATTCCCACATCTTCCGCTGCACAAATCATAATTCTTCTTGCAATAAAAGTAAGACTTTCTCCTGCATAAAGCATCCGGGCCAGATAATAAACTGCCGCATCCGGATCTGAGCCCCGCATACTTTTGATAAATGCAGATACCGTATCATAATGATTGTCTCCTGTTTTATCGTAACGCACTGCCCGCTTTTGAATACACTCCTGCGCAACCTCCAGGGTAATATGTATCTTTCCGTCTTCACTCCGGTTCGTTGTCATAATGCCAAGTTCAACAGCGTTTAATGCATGTCGCGCATCTCCTCCGGCAATATCCGACAAAAAATCCATCGCTTCCTCGCTAATTTCAGCACCGTATGCGCCCATCCCTTTTTTCTCATCATAAACTGCTCTTTGAAGCAGCTTTTTGATATCCTCTCTGCCAAGAGGCTTTAATTCAAAAATAATGGAGCGTGAAATAAGCGCGCTGTTTACCTCAAAATAAGGATTCTCTGTAGTTGCGCCAATTAAAATAATTGTGCCATCCTCCACAAAAGGCAGAAGATAATCCTGCTGACTTTTATTAAACCGATGAATTTCATCGATAAAAAGTATGGTTTTCTTTCCATACATTCCCTGGATATCCTTAGCCTTCTTAACTACCTCTTCCATGTCCTTTTTCCCAGCCACAGTTGCATTGATCTGGGTAAATTCCGCACTGGTGGTATTGGCAATTACCTTGGCCAATGTGGTCTTTCCAGTACCAGGCGGTCCGTAAAAGATAAGAGAACTTAACTTATCCGCTTTGATTGCCCGGTAAAGAAGCTTATCCTTACCTATAATATGCTGCTGTCCAACCACCTCGTCCAAAGTCTCAGGGCGCAGCCTTGCCGCTAAAGGAGATTCCTTCTCCATATGAGTTGAACGCATATATTCAAATAAATCCATATTCATCCTCCATGTCAGAGCAGTCATTACGATAAATATTTATGGTAAAGCCCTGCATGATCGTAAATACATCTCCATTGGTTTTCTGCACCTGCCGTCACGCAGATATAACCGTTTCCGTCCTTATCCTGGGCATAACTTGCCGCACAGCTTTTTGACTGTGCCACATAACCTGTCTTTGCACAGACAACACCTTCTCCGCCTTCCTTATCTTCAATCCGCCTTAAAAACCAATTGGATATAATTATCCCCTCCGGGTGCTGCTGGGTTTCTGACGTGGTGTAGGTGTGGGCAGTCAAAACCTCTCTGCATAATTCATTATCTATGGCCGCCTCCATGATCATTGCCATATCATAAGCAGTACAGTAATGATCCTGGTCATAAATTCCCACACAATTGGTAAAATGCGCAGTTTCCGAAAGTCCAAGCTCTTTAAGCTTTTCATTCATCAGTTCTACAAAAGCTTCCTGGCTGCCTGCCACATAAACAGCAAGTCCCACAGCCGCATCTGCGCCGGAAGGAAGAACTGTTCCATAAAACAAATCTCTGACTGTAACCACTTCATCCTTTTCAAACCCTGCACTGCTACAATCATGAATATATCCATAATCTGTAATTTCCAGAGTCATTGTAAATTTGTCATCCAAATCTTCTATATCAATATGCTCTGCCGCCACTAAAACTGTAAGTATTTTCGTCATGGATGCCGGATTAATCCGCGTTTTCCCCAGTTTCTCAGCAATCACATTATTATCACTTAAATCAATCAGGATTGCATACTCACTGTAAAACTCCTGATCGGCAGAGAGATATCCGCCAATCTGTGTCGTGCCTGATGTGAGATTTGCCTGATAAGTTTTAGGTACAGCATCTGCATTTTCCTGCTGGCTGCCAGCGTCTTCCTGTGCTTCCTTCTGACTGTCTTCAAATAAACTTTCGCCGCCAAGACCTGCTATCTGAATCCCCTCAAGGATCTGTTCCATTTGAAAATCCTGATTCTCTAAGGAATCCTGCTGCACTGCCTGCTTCTGTGCTGCCGGCCTGGCAAAAATTCTCCTTCCGCCAAGAATGAATATAAAAATGATAAACGCCCCTAATACAAAAGGTGCTGCTTTTTTCATGTACATACGCCGCATCATTTGTTTCTGTTTGCTGATGCGCATTTCTTCCAGCCGTTTCTTCCTGTTTCTTATTCTGGCTTCTTCCTCTTCATTTAATTGTTCGTCCACGAAAAGCTCCTTTTCCCTGTTATTTCGTTTCACTTTTGGGTACAAAAAAACTTGCCTTTTGGCAAGTAAACTATACCCTTTGTCAAGG
>DKUR01000005.1 GCA_002490775.1 Lachnospiraceae bacterium UBA7199
GCAGTTTTTTTATTTATAAATGTATGGTACAGCAGTGAAATATATTTAAATTTAATCATATCCTCTTTTTAAACACTATTTAACTAAATTCAAATAATCATAAATGATAGTGAAGTATCCATAGTCAGACTCAGTTCCATTCCTTACAATTGTCAGTTCTTTAACGCCTTTAATATCAATAGTAAATTGTATTGGATCACTATTAATATCTATAGGATCTGTGCGGCCAAGAAATTGATCACCTGAATAGAATTCCAACCATGCTTTTTCTTGAGAATCTCCATTTACAGAAGAACATACCATTTCTCCAACGCATTCAGAATAAGCATCATCAAGTTGGTAGGTGGGATTTAAAATATTGTTTTTATTACTTCCATAATGAAAACATATAATACCTGTATAGTGTTCAATACCATCAGTATCAATAAAACACTCAGGAGGATATTGATCTGAATGATCAAACCAATACTTTTCATTGCTATTAATAGCAGGCAGATCAAATACACTTTTATTATCAATTGGCTGTACTTCGTTAGTGCTTTCCTTAGCTATCGATAATTGAGTAATTTCAGTATTTAAATTTTTATTTTCTTCTTTTAAAGCAAGATATTCCTCTGTTAAAGCATCGTACTTTTCTTGTAAGGAGTTGTCTGAGATGTTGGTATTTGTTATGCTAATATGAGTACAGACAAGAGTAAAAAAACCGCCAACAATTGCTCCAATGATTGCCGATATAATATTATATCGGCCAGTTATATGAGCGATTTTTTCAGGAATGGTATCTTGGTCTTTCTCAATTTCTTGTTCATCAGTATTTTCCATAAACGTTTGTTCTTTCATGTTATATTGAGTGCACTTGTAATTTAAAAACTATTATTTTTATTATACTGTAAAATATTTAAAAATACTATAAAAATATGAATATTTAGTTTAGAAATTTCTTTCTATTTTCTCCGTTTCTTCCACTCCGGCCAGGAGAATTCCGTAGCATTATCCTGTTTCTTCCTGCGCAGGCAGGGCTGTGTAAGAAGCAGGAGAGCAGTATCACTCTTTTGGTTTCTACTCAGTCACGAGCAAGTTTTCCTTCTTGGTTTGGAGTACCTGTTACAAGCCTTTCGACTCAGAATCGTTTATACTCTCTGAACACGTCCATATCTGAATGACCAGACTTAGGATTTCCGCTGCTGATTGGTGGTTTAGTCTCTTCCACAAGACCTGTCATTTAGCGTTTCCACATATGACCTGCCGCATATTTTTTTGCCATTGCTGACATCCTTTCGGAGTGCATATCACGCCCACCGTTTCCAGTCACGTTGTAGCCATGCGGCACTATTTATTCACTATAAAAAAGCTTCCCAGCACTGAGGAAACAGCATTCCTCAATTACGATTCATTTTATAGAACATCATGAGTTGACTAAGTTCATACATTCCTGCCCTTGCAGTTCGTCGAACAGGAATTGCTTGGGCATGAAGGGCATATTCAAAACAAAAAACAGTTTATGAAATCCATACGCTGATACGGCATTTACCGATGTTCTTAACATAATCAGAGATTTTTGTGGTGATCTGCTTTCCGAAACTTGCCAGAAAGCTGTCTGCCTTTTTGGTGCCTGCATCTGAGACGTTGACAGAGCTTAGAGCCTTTTCCACCTGACTGGTGAGACTTTGCAGGGCAGAAGGAGAAAAGTTAATGGTAGTGACAGTTGCTTTTAAAGATTTTAACTGATCAGTCAGTTTCTTTATGGCAGCATCATCAAACTCTCCGCTGATTTTCAACTTATTTATTTTTTTCTCCAGATCACGTATTTGTTTGTTAATGGTTTGGGGGCTGGGCAGCAGGGCGGCAGCCTGAATTTTCATGTCATATTTGTCCATAGATTATAAACCATCCTTTCCATGCTGATTTTTGTAAAAAGTGAGGCAAAATCAAACCTCTTATTCTATGACTAATTTTGTTTCCACCGGAATAACAGGCAGATGATTGATGCAGTATTCAAATTTCACATCTCCGCTGTGGTTTCCGCCAACGCCTTTGTATGCTGTGTGTAGATTGGTAAATTCGTCCACCTCATCATCAGGGATGCCTTGGATGGAGATATAGTATTTATACTTTTCATTTATTTTATCTGCCAGTATTTCTCTCTGGGCAGCCATCAAATTGTCAAGCAGCATGGATTCTTCGAAATTCTTTTGCAAAGAAGCCAGGCTCTGGGCAGTCTGTTGCAGCAGTTCATGCTCTTGCCTGTGTTTTCTCATCCATTTTGTTTCCAGCCCAAGCTTATTTATCATCCATTCCAGCAAAGAAACCGCCGCCTTTATTCCCATGAGAATGAGAAAAACGGAAATAAATACGGAGGAAAAATCTACTTTGGCTAATGCAAGGATGTCATTCATTGGCTGTACCGCCATAAATGATATTGAAGTCCACATTGCCACTGATGCCGGAAATCTGGCCGCTTGAGGTGTACTGCCATGCATAAATATCTCTGCCTATGCTTAGTCCGGGGTTGTATTTTTCATTAGGATTTGTAGAAATATCCATTTTGTTGTAAGAATTATAATACCTTGCAATCCAGTAGGTATCACATTTTATAGGATAAGGTTTCAGGTAAGATTGATAAAAGGACATCCCTGTGTAGACACCGAAGGGATATCCGGCGTCTGTGATCACGTCACTGTATGCGTGGATGATATCTTTTAACAGAGGGCCGAGTCCCTTTAGGCATTTATCTTCCACATCCAGCCATACCATACATTGTCTTCCATTTAAAACAGAAAGCACTTTTTTAGCGTCTGTTATGGCTTTTGCAGTTGTAGTGGCATAAGAATAATTGTATACGCCAGATACAGTGACACCCGCATCCTGACAGCCTTTCCAGTTCTGTTCAAATTTGGTATCAGGGTTCAAATTTTTCTGGATTATTTTAAGGATTGCCTGATGAACGCCTGCTGACTTTACCTGTTCCCAGTTGATATTGCCCTGATAAGAGCTTACATCCACACATTTATTTGTGAGTATATTTTTGTCGGACATAAGATTCACTCCTTTCTTTTATGAGCTGTAACCCGGCAGTTACAGGCTCAAATGATAGTATTAATTAGTTTTTTTAGCTGAATTTACAGAAGCTTCTATTTTCAGCTTCAACCACTTATCGAAAGAACCGTATAATTGTTCAATTGCCTTTTTCGCCTGATCGGAGATCAGATTGATGGCTTCTACATAGGCCCGGTTGAAGGCTTCTTTCTGTGCAGTTTCATCAAAGCGTCCGCTTGCCTTAAGGGAGTCGGTGTAGACCTGATTGACATAAAGGACAGCATCCATAACATCAGATAAGGCACTTTCAATGATTTGTCCAAGCATTTCATTTTTGGCAGCATCGGCAATCAGGCCGCTTTCAATGATTTTGGCCTTGATCAGATTGACCGCATAAGCGGCAATTACCGGAAGAACTGCGGTTAAAACAATATATAATACATAGTTAATCACTTCTGAAATTTCCATCATTTCATTCATAATGTATACACCCCCTACTCGGAAATGATTTGGATTCTGGCTTTTTGTAGACGTGCCATATATTCTTGAAAGCATTCGGGAGAGCAGGTCATTGCACGCCAGGAGCTTATCCGCTTACTGTCCAGACAGCAAAAGTATTCTTTGCCGCAAACCCGGCATCTGCTATTGAAGATTCTATTATCTTTTATAAGAAAAAAGTGAAAAGGAAGGATGGAAGTATTGACTGGGAGGATGCAGAATTTGACATTAAAAATAAGACATATGAAAAACTTCCTGAAGAATTGAAAAAGAGATTTAATGAATATCAGTTAGAAACAATCATCCACGAGAATTGTGATGGCCATAGAATTTCAAAATATATTAAAAGATATAACAATCATACACCCATGAATACCGATCAGAAGGCATTTACCTATATTGATAAATTTGCAGGAAATATACGTGAGATTTTGAACTGCAGGTTTTTTCTGGATCATAGTAGTTTTTCTGAGTCTGAAAGGACAAAAGGGGTAATAGAAAGAGTAATTGCCGAAACGATAATGTGTACTAATCACTTGGATAAGTGGAAAAAGCAGCCGAAAGCGCTCTGTAAATATTTGAACGAGAATGCATCTAAGGCAGAGTTTGAGAAACTGAAAGAGAATTTACACAGATTGGAGTCGGTGGTCACAGAGGATATCAAAAGCCTTTTTAATAAAAAAGATGCTTTCCTTTTTCTTACGCTATTTGACGGGTTTGCGTCCCTTGGAATGAATGATCAAAAATTTGCCGATTTTTTAAAGGAATTTAAAGAGAGCTTAAGGGCATCTAAAAAGAATGAAAAAGGGATGCTGTTTGATGAAATTGACAGAGATCTAAGTACGAAGGATAAGGCGGTTATTAAGGAAAAGCTGGAAATGCTGAACTACCTGATGGAAAAATTTCTTTGTGTCGAAAATAGCGGCGGACAAAATTCAAACAGAGAAAATAATGCTTTTGATGAAATTGCATTTTTGGCTGAAACTGTGAGGATAGACAAAGAAATCTTGGAAAGAGATATTAGTCTTTATCATGAGACACTGGATGATTTGGAAGAGAAAACCATAAAATTGGGCTCGAAGCTGTTAGATAGGAAAAACAGACTTTCCCTTCTTGCAATGGTGGTTTATTCTTATAAGGAAGATCAGGATCTGGATGACTGGCTTAGGGAATATGCAGAAAAGAATAACACATATTATGTGGATCAGAAAAAGAATTATATTTGTATGAGAGAGGATTTTAAAAGGTTCTTGCTTACAAAAGTGTGAAAATGTGATATGATTTTAGACAAGCTACATACCAGCAGAGGATAAGGATGATAGATAAAGAAAAATTCAATGTATTAAATTATATAAAGAAAGAAGAATATTGCGGCAGTATGAATGGAATGCGATATATGCTGAAAAAGAAAGAAAAAGAAGAGGGCACAAGTCTGGAAGTGATTATTTGGCCGGAACCTTTTTGCTATGCAAAGACGCAGGAGGAAAAAAAGCAGCGAAGAGAATTTGAATTTACAACTGAAGGTGTTTCGCAGGCAGCGGATTGGCTGAACTTACAGTATATAGAGCAAAAACCGTTGTGGGACTTATCGAAGGGAACAGTATAAGCATTTTTTAGTTGAAATTATGAAGTAGTATGAATTATAATATAGATAGTGCTTATCATTACATGGGGGTGCAGATTGGAAATAGGCATGGAAGTTTATTTTCCAAGATGGAGGGATAGTGCAATGACAACGTTGACTTTTGACAATAGGGTAGTTAATAGAGAGGTGGATTTTTGCAAGGTATATACTTTAGAAAGCAAGGAGAAGCTGGAAAAAGTATTACTGCAAAACAGAATTTCCTATTTTATTGAATGGCAGGAACGTTCCTGGCTGTCAAGAACTTTTGGAAGTGACAAACAGAAGAATATTTTTACGATTCGGATTAATGAGGCAGATGTGGAGCGTGCTTCGGATTTGATCAGGGGGATAGAATCTGTTAAAATTAAAAATATGAATGAGGATTAAAGAACAGATGCTATGCGCTGCCAGCTATCCTTAATGTTAATTCAGCCCCCGGGTTATGCCCGGGGGTTATTCTTCTAAATTTATAAGAGGAAATACCAAAAGATTTTATTTACGTGCCTGCTTTAGCAGGCAGATAGGAGGAAAATGAGCCAGAAAATTGCTTTTGAATGTCCGGTTTATAAAAAGTGTGGCGGCTGCCAGCTTTTACATATGGATTATCAGGTACAGCTAAACCATAAAAAAGGTCAGGTGGCGAAACTGTTAAAGCCCTATGGAAAATTAGAAAAAATGATTGGCATGGAACAGCCTATGCATTATCGGTATAAGGTGCATGCTGCATTTGGAAGGGACAGGAAAGGAAATATTATTTCGGGAACGTATAAAGAAGGAACCCATCAGATCGTGCCGGTGGAGAATTGTCTGTTAGAAAATGAAAAGGCTGATGCCATAATACAAACCATAAGAAAACTGCTAAAGTCTTTTAAGATCAAGACCTATGATGAGGATACAGGATATGGACTGCTTCGTCATGTGCTTGTGCGGGTTGGGTATCAAACAGGACAGATCATGGTAGTATTAGTTTTAGGTTCTCCAATCATGCCTTCTAAAAATAATTTTGTGAAAGCATTGCGTATGGAGCATCCTGAAATTACTACAGTTGTGGTAAATGTAAACGATAAAAAAACCAGTATGGTGCTTGGGGAAAAAGAACAGGTGATTTATGGACCGGGATATATTGAAGATGAGCTATGCGGCATGATTTTTAAGATTTCTCCCAGGTCTTTTTATCAGGTAAATCCCTGTATGGCACAGGAACTATATCAAAAAGCAATGGAATATGCAGGGATATCCGGCAGAGAAACAGTTTTAGATGCTTATTGTGGAACAGGAACCATTGGTATGGTTGCTGCTGGTAAATCCCAAAAGGTAATTGGAGTAGAACTGAGCAAGGATGCTGTTAAGGATGCCATAGCAGGAGCAAAGAAAAACAAACTGTCAAATATCAGATTTTATCAGGCTGATGCGGGAGATTTCATGGAGGCAATGGCAGAGAACAAAGAAAGAGTGGATGTAGTTTTCATGGATCCGCCCAGAAGCGGCAGCAGTGAAAAGTTCTTATCCGCATTGGTCAGGTTGAAACCAAAGAGAGTTGTGTATATATCCTGTAATCCGGAAACTTTGGCAAGGGATTTAAATTTCTTGTGTAAAAAAGGGTATCAAATGAAAAAAGGAGCAGCAGTGGATATGTTTCCCTTTACAGATGATATTGAGGCGGTTGTTCTCTTGGAAAACTGAAAGGCAAAGCTGGTACTTAGGGTTAAACTTAGTTAAGATATGGGTAAGTAAGAATTGTTGATGCGTAAAAGTATTGACAATTTTTATTTTGGTTTGTACTCAAGCAGGTCGGAAACAGAGCAGTTGAGAGTATCACAAATTCTTACAAGTACATCAACGTCCAGCCGGGTGATGGTGCCATTAAGATATCCATTGAGCTGTGACCGCTGTAACTCAGCACGCTGACAGAATTTGTTTTTACTTAATCCGGTTTTTTCCAGCAATTCCTTTAGATGAATTTCAATAGAACCTCTTTCTTCCATCTAGGTTAGTACCTCCATAAGTATGATATGTATATTATATCTTTTTTATTTGTACTTAATCAGTTATAATAAATTATTAATAGTTAAGTACGTATAAGAAGTTATACAAAGGAGGAAGCTGTGATGGAAAAAAAGCAGATATATATTTCAAATGAAGAAAGGGAAAAGTGCAGGAGAGTCGCGGATGCATTTACTGAACTTGATGATGTGGGAATATTAGTAGTTGAAGCAGGCAGGTATGGTTTTGTAAAATTACAGAATTATAAGCATCCTAATGGCTTTGAAAGTTGTAAGGTTTTTCATGACAGCAGGGATTTGTATGAGGATTTATGGAGGGAATGGCTGATTGCTCAGATTCTTATACTGGCAAAGAGCACACCAATTATGGATTTAGATGATGTATATAGATGGGATCATATACCAAAAGAAAAAAGAGAAGAATTAATCCGTAAAAAACTTGAGTTTGCAAAAAGAGCAGGTATTTAAACAAGCAGCAAAGAGAGCAGGAAGAATAATATGTTAAGTCCTTAGAGGGATTTAAGATGCCAAAAATGAACAATAATTCACAAGCATGTCAATACAGAAAAGTACCCAATTTGGTATATGATAATAATAGTTCAAGGTGTATTGGAGGGAGCACAAATGAAAAAGAAATTGGGGATAAGCATGAAAAGCAAATCGGAAAAAATAAGTAAAGCAAAAGATAAGAGCAAAGTTGTAAAAGAGCGTAAATTTTTTAAAAAGGACGGATCAGCTAAAAAAGATAAGCCGGAAAAGAAAAGCGCAAGAGGAGCAGGAAGCATCAGGACAAAGCTTTTGCTAGGATTCTTAGTTCCTTGTATCTTAATCATTATATCAGGCACGTTATCTTATCAGCTTGCAGAACATGCAGTAATTCAAAGTTATCAGAAGTCTATGGAAAATACCATTCAGAAAACGTCAGAATACTATGATCTTTTAGTCAGCAATTTGTCGATCAGAACAAATCAGATTGTGCTGGATAATTCCGTAAAAAGTTATTATCGTGGAGAATATGCAAAAGAACCTCTGCAGGAGGGCAAGGTATTTCAGACGCTGAAAAAGCAGGTTTTAACCACTGCTTTGTCAGATCAATTTGTGAGTAGTATTTATCTGCTGGCAGATTATGGAGAGGGATTTAATTCTGACAGTATGCTGAAGCCGGTTAATTATGGAGCTTACATAGGAACGGAAGAGGGAAGCCGCCAGATTGCAAATGGTGAAAAAGTGATTTTAAGCGGACGTCATGAAGAACTGGATGCAATGACAGGAATGAGCAGCGACAGATATGCCTTTACCCTTGCCAGAAATATGGTAGATAAAACATCAAAGCCTATTGGTATGCTGATCATGGATATAGATATGGGAGCGGTAAAAAAGCCTTTGACAGATATGGAACTGGATGAGGGAAGTGTTTGTGCACTGATTACCAGCGACGGAAGAGAAGTTTTATCGGTAGATGATATGGAGGAAAGCGTATTTGTTTCTCAGGAAAAATTGATGGGGCTTTTTGATTCTGATGAAATATCATCTGCTTTTTATCAGAGAGATAATGGAAAATCTTACCTTTATCTGTATCATAAAATGGTAAATTGTGATTTTGCAGTCTGCGCTAAAATTCCGAGAGATCAGATTTTGGCACAGGTAGAAGATATCCGGTATATAACAATTCTTGTGGTAGTGGCAGCACTGGTTTTATCATTGGGATTATGTGGATGGATTTCCAACCGGATTATGAAATCAGTAAAAAATGTTTCTTACGTGCTCAGTCAGGTGGAAAACGGAAACTTTAATATAACAGTAAAAGAAGGAAAGGACACGGAATTTAAGATTCTTACCCATCGACTCCAGCGAATGATGGAAAAAATGCGTATCCTGATCAGCCAGACAGGCGAAGGTGCAACGGAGGTTGCAGATGCAGGAAACCGCGTTGCCGGGACGACGCAAAAGCTGGTATCTTTATCAGAAGGAGTCACAAGTGGAATTACCCGGGTAAGTGATGGCGTCACAAGGCAGACAGAGGACGTTATGGAATGCAGATCTACCATTCAACAGCTTGCACAGCAGATAGAAGCTGTGGTGAAGAATGCGGAAATGGTAGAGGGAATTGCACAGACAACAGGGCAGACGGTAGGTGACAGCATTACCAATATGGAGAACCTTTCCGGTAAAGCAGAGGAAACTGCAACGATGACAGAAAGCCTGATTGTGCAAGTAAATGAGCTTTCTGAAGAAACAAAAGCAATTAACAAAATAGCGGAAACGATCAATGATGTTGCTGACCAGACTGGACTTTTATCATTGAATGCTTCTATTGAAGCTGCCCGTGTGGGAGAAATGGGAAAAGGCTTTGCAGTAGTTGCCGAGGAGATCAGGCGTTTGTCTGTGCAGTCAGTAGAAGCAGTTAACCAGATCAGGGCGACAGTGGAGCAGATTGATAAAAGAAAATCCCAAATTGCAGCAACTACCGGACAGGCATCTGATACAGTAAGAGCCCAGTCAGAGGCGATGAAGCTTACGGTTGGTTCCTTCTGTCAGGTACGTGACAGTGTTACTGAACTTACAAAAGCAGTTAATGATATTACCAGAATTATGGAGCGTATGGGACAGGCTAAGGATCGTACGCTGGAAATGATTGACAGTATGGCAAAGGTATCTGAAAATAACGAAGATGCGGCAGTGGGAATGCAGCAGAATACAGTGGAACAGGCAGAGCAGATCTTAAGTCTGCAGGATGCAGTACAGATTCTTGGGCGTGAATCAGACAAACTGAAGGAAGCAATCAGCAAATTTATAATATAACAGTCCTCCCTAGGGTAAAGTAAAAAGGCGGGCCTTCTTTCAAGAAGGCCCGCTTTTGCTTAATATAAGGATGGCTGGCAAAGCCTGGCATCGCTGTTAGTGCTGCTACGTTTTTATAGAGCGAAAGCGTGTCGACGTTGTAATATTTACCTGCCTTGTGCGAACTACTGGCCAACTTGTGAAAAGCAACGCCCAAATTAAAAGTTTTGACTGCCAGCAGCAGAGTATTTGACTGGAAGAAAAAGGATATACTATATTATAAAGGGGTATATGTAATGAAATCTTTACAATTAGGACAATTATTTTGGGCGCATATTTATTTGCACCTTGCTGTAGGAAGATCAGCACAGGTTTTGTGGAAAATAAAAAAGCTGTTTGGAAGAATAAAGAAAGACAGAAGAAAACCGGCGTGTGAAAAAGAACTGACTGTATGGCTTTATAAGCAAAAACTGAAAAAAGTAGAAATAAAAAACAGAGAAGGGATAAAGCTTACAGGACGGTTCCTGGAACATCCGGATGCAGAAAGAATTGTACTTATGTTTCATGGCTGGCGCGGGAGATGGGATCAGGATGGTGCAGCACTTGCAAAGGGATTGTATGAGGAAAAATGCAGTGTATTGATGGTGAATCAGAGAGCGCACCAGACCAGCGGAGGAAAATATATCGGATTTGGAGTACTGGAGCGTTTTGACTGCTTAAAATGGCTGGAATATTTAATGCAGAACACAAATGATTCTTTGAAAATTTATCTTTCAGGAGTTTCTATGGGAGCAGCAACTGTATTAATGGCATCCAGCCTAGAACTGCCTGAAAGGGTTGCAGGTATAATTGCAGATTGTGGGTTTACCACACCTTATGAGATGATACGTATCTTTGCCAAAAAGTATTTTAAATTAAAAGAAATTGAAATGGCAGATGCAGTGAATCGTCTGTGTAGAAAAAAGGCAGGCTATGACCTAAAAGAATACAGTACGCTGGAGGCCATGAAAAACTGTCGTATCCCTGTATTTTTTGCACATGGAACAGAAGACAAACTTGTGCCTTATGAAATGACAGTGCAGAATTACGAAGCCTGCATCAGTGAAAAAAGATTATTTTCCGTAGAGGGTGCCGGTCATACAGAAAGTTTTCTTTCTGATTCGAAAAAGTATATGGAAAAGTTGACAGAGTTTTTTCAGTGGAGTCAGTAGTAAGGATAGTTTTATGCTGGTACGGAAATCTGAAAATTGATTTCCGTGTTACGCTGGCATGTGTGGTTTCCTTTTCAATGTAAATGTGATAAAATGTATGTTATTGAGCATGCCGGGAGAAAAATATGGGAACGGAATTAGTCAGTGCAAAAGATATTTATAATATTGTTCGAAGGACAATGGGAGTTATGGATGCCAAAATCCAGCTTCATGGAGAGATTACAGGATATATTTTTTATAACATGTTGAAGGCGGAGGGACAGTATACTTCTGTTGAATTGGCGGAATATGTATTATTGGGTATGCTTCATGACGTGGGAATGTTTAAGACAGGATACAAAGAAGGAATTTCCCAATGTGAGACCATAAATGTATGGGCACATTCTATTTATGGATATTTGTTTATGAAATATTTATCTCCGGTGGGAGATAAAGCGGAGATTATTCTATACCATCATCTGCCTTATAAGCTCCACGCCCAGATTAAAAGCAAGTACATGAAAATTACCCAGTATTTGACACTGGCCGATAAAATGGATGTGTTTATGCGTATGGAAGGTCATGGCATGGATCAGGATTATTTTCAGCGGAATTGCGACATAACCATTTCCTCAAAAGCAGTTGAGGTATTTCAGAGTGCTCAAAATAGTTACAATTTTATGGACAGGCTGAAATCTGGCGAATATCAGAAAGAAGTAGAGAATTTGTTTGGGGCTGTCCATTTTTCAGAGAAACAAAAACAAGGATTTTTGGAGATGCTGGTGTACGCAATTGATTTTAGAAGTCAGCAGACGGTAATACATACTATGTCTACGAAAACATTTGCTCTTGAGCTTGGCAGATTGATGCATGTTTCGGCAATGGATTTACAGATACTTTACTATGGTTCCCTTTTACATGATATCGGGAAAATCGTCATTCCTCTTTCTATTCTTGAAGCACCCAGACGTCTTACAGATGAAGAAATGAAAGTGATGAAGGCTCATGTGGTGATTACTGATAAGATCTTAAGGGGAATTATGGATCAGCGAATTGTGAATGTAGCTGCAAGACATCATGAAAAACTGGATGGAACAGGTTATCCTAATGGTCTGGAGGGCGGGGAGCTGACGGAATTGGAGCGAATTGCTGCGGTAGCGGACATACTAAGTGCTTTGTATGGAAAAAGAAGCTATAAAGACTCTTTTCCGCCGGAAAGAGTAAAAGAAATTTTACAGTCTGATGCAGATCAGGGAAAGATTTGCAGTGAAGTGGTGAAGGCAGCAGTAGGACATTATGATGAGATTATACAGAATTATGAACGACAGAGAAATGAAACTATGGAAAGATACATAGATATTACCAATCAATATGACAGCATCTATGCCAGATTTAAGGAATATGAAGGTGTCATGTTTTAAGGAGAAGATGACAGGCACAAGTTTGTGGTTTGCGTTGCTTCGCCGTGTAAACGCTTCAGAGTGGGGATTAAGATGAAAAAGAAAGAATTAACATTGGAGATTATTGAAAGACTAAAGAAGGAATACCCGGATGCAGACTGCACCCTTGAGTATGATCAGGCATGGAAACTTTTGGTCAGCGTCCGGCTGGCAGCACAGTGTACAGATGCAAGAGTGAATGTAGTTGTGCAGAAGCTTTATGGAAAATTTCCAGATGCTTTGTCTTTAGCAGATGCATCTGTGGAAGAAATAGAAGAAATTGTAAAGCCCTGTGGCTTAGGGCATAGCAAAGCCAGAGATATCAGTGCGTGCATGAAGATGTTAAGAGATGAGTATGGTGGAAAGGTTCCGGATGACTTTGATGAACTTTTAAAGCTTCCCGGCGTGGGGCGTAAAAGTGCAAATCTGATTATGGGTGATGTGTTTGGCAAACCGGCAATTGTGACGGACACCCATTGTATCCGATTGGTCAACCGGTTTGGACTGGTGGACGGAATCAAAGAGCCGAAGAAGGTGGAAATGGCACTTTGGAAGCTGGTTCCGCCTAAGGAGGGAAGCAGCTTCTGCCACCGGCTGGTGTATCATGGCAGGGAGATTTGTACTGCAAGAACAAAGCCCTATTGTGATAAGTGCTGTCTTGCAGATATTTGTAAAAAGTGCGGCGTAGAGTAGAAAAAATGGATCTGTTTGCTTTCGCATTCTGGAAAGGATTTTGGGGGTTGAATGAAAAATAAAGATGCATATGAATATACAAAAGTCCGCAGCAGTATCTGGCAGATTGCAGAGGATAATGGGGTATATTGCACACTGATTTTGGGAAGCAGCATGGCGGTACTGGTGGATACCGGATATGGAAACCGTAATATTAGGGAATTTGTTGAAAAACATATTACAACACCATATATGGTAATTAATAGCCATGGACATCCTGATCATATTGGTGGAAATCATTGGTTTGATACGATCTGGGCAGCAAAAGCAGAATGGGACATTATAAGGCATTTTGAGGAAAAACCACAAAGCTATGGGTTAAAAGAAATAAAGACTGGAGATAAAATTTCTTTAGGAGATCTTGATATTGAAATTGTAACTTTGGCGGGACATACCAGGGGCTCCATAGGAATTTTTGTGCCAAAAGAGGGCATATTAATTGCCGGAGATGCTTTAAATGAAGGCTTATGGCTGTTTAATTATGGTGCTTTATTGATGAAGGATTTATATGAAACTTTGCAAAGAACAATACAATTAGATTTTACGTCATATCTATGTGGACATAGTAATAAAGAATATAAAAAGGAGAAATTGTTAACTCATATTAGAAATATAGAAAATTTAAAAGTGGATGAAAGCACCAAGAAAGATACAATAGGATTTGAGACTTATAGCAGTGTGTATCAGGATGCAATTGGAAAGTCCGAGATTGTATTTACAAGGGACAGGTTGGGAAATTAAATATAAAAATATTTGAAGTCAGTTTTAAATGATGCAAATTTGATGCAAAAATGATGAAGTTTTGATGCCCAGATGGTGTAGGATATTGTCAAGAACAATAAACTTAGTGCATGGAGATTATCATGAAAAAAGTGTGGAAAACTATTTTGCATCAATTTTTTATAATGACAGCGATCAGTGTGGTTTTGATTGCTGCAAGCATTTTTGCCTATAAGTCAACCTATCCGAAGGAACTTACGTTGTCTGAGGATGGGTATTACCAGATTTATACGCCATATGATTATGACCGGTTCTGGCAGATGGTTGCCCATAATCAGATTTTTGTAAGCGGCAGATTGATGAATGATATTTACTTGAATGATATTTCGGATTTTGCAACATGGCAGACCACGCCGCCTGCCAGGCAGAGCAGGGATATCCTTTTTTTCTCTGGTGATTTTGATGGAGACGGACATACAATTTATGGCCTTTACAGCAAAAACGGATTTGGAATAGTAAGAAGAAATGTGGGTGTGATTCATGATCTTTTTATAGAGGATTCTTTGGTTGCAGGCGGAGAATGTGTAGGAGGCATCTGCCAGACAAATGATAAGATAATTAAGAACTGCGAGTTTGGGGGAACATTAACAAGTGATTTAAGTATATCCTATGAGGATGCAAAAATAGCAGGTATCTGTGTGGAGAATACGGGAACCATTGAAAGGTGCGGATACACAGGGAGCATGGAAGTAGGCTGTGACTGGCCGGAAAACGGAGTGATGGCAGGTATTTGTGTGGAGAATAAGGATGAGATTATAAACTGCTATAACCTTACACAGGATCATTACAGTAAGGAGGAAGAATACTGTTATGCCATAACAGACAGGAAGGAAGAAGGCTGTTTTATTGGGGAGAATTTAAAGGGCAGTACATACTATGACCGGCATACCATGCTGCTGAATAAAGCGCAGGCTGTTTATATATCAGCCTTTTTAGACCGTGATTTGTTTGCGGTGTATCAGGCAGAAAATCATCTTCCCGCGTTTTTAAAGCCGTCTGTGGAGGAAACGTTCGATCTTACCTGTTTAAACTTATTTCCAATTGGAAGGAGTTTCCGAACAAAAAGTTCAAGTGGAGAAGATATAGGCATAAAAATGGAAAGCGCTCTTACAGATGATGTGATTTCCAGCCTTATTTGGACAATTTTTGAATATAACGGGGGACGTTGGGATACTGTCAGCATTCAGGTCATGGAGGAAATAAAAGAGGCGTGGACTGCAATACAGGTATCTGACGGACAGGAAAAAGTCAGCCTGTCCATATATTTAATGGAAGATACACCGGAAACAGAAGTCAGCTATGACAAAATATGGACATACTGTAGTGAAATTTTAGGGCAAAAGGATGCGGAAAGCTGGGAACATAATACATGGAAGCTGGCTGGCGGGGAAGGCAGTACTATAAAGGACAATATTTTTATTCTGTATCAGACAGATGAAAAAAAGCAGGGATTCTTTTACATAAATGATAAAATGCTGTATCAGGTAGAAGGCGTGCAGGCTGTCAGTGAATCAGAAATGCAGCAGTTGAAAGAACAACTAAGTGGAGCCAGGCAGGGGGATGAGTCTGGAGAAGAGCCAGACGACATACAGAAAATAGGTGGAATGTGGATGCATATGTTTGAAGCGGTATGTGAAAGCAGATCTGTCATAGATGCTTTCTACTGGCAGGATCAGATTGTTAAGCAGGCTGTTTATTATCAGGCTATGGCGTCTCAGGAAGGAATACCTTCCGTGGAAGAGATTATGGATATTAGATTTCTTCAGATAGAAAATGCAGATCAGGCAGCAGGATTTCAGGATGTGGCTATGCTGCCGCACCTTAGGACACTTTACATTTTGTGGGGAGGACTGACGGATATTTCTTTTGTGGAAAATCTTCCCGAACTTGAGGATATTTCTTTTTATGGAAATGAGATTCAGGATATTTCTCCATTGACTGCCTGTAAGAATCTTAAGGTTCTTTCTTTAGGATTTAATAAGGTAGAAGATATTACTCCTTTGGCGGAGCTTACCAGCTTAAAGGAGTTAGGACTGCAAGGAAATGAGATTAAAGACATTGAAGCACTGCGTTTTCTTCCTAAGTTGGAGGGCGTGAATTTAAACGGAAATCAAATTACAGATTTGTCACCGCTTTCGGGAAAAACAGGGCTTACAGCCTTGGGGGCAGGCTATAATCAGATAAAGGATATTAGTCCCTTAAAGGGAATGAATCAGTTGTATAATCTGGCGCTGGATATGAATCAGATATCTGATATTCATGTCCTTAAGGAAATGACACAATTGGAATATTTGGGGCTTGCCTATAATCAGATCGAGGATTTCGAACCCATTAAAGGCCTGGAAAAGCTGTTTTTATTATCTGTTATGGGGAACCCTGCACAGGATATCGGTAATTTAATATTTGTACCAATGCTGAATATGGGAAACAGTGGTATGCTTACAGAGGAAGACATAAATCAGGCCCAGGAGTATCTGGATTTGTATTACCCAGAACAGGAGATAGAAGCTGAAGATATTGTATGGGGAGATTTAAATGGCGACGGGATAAAAGACCTGGCAGTTACCGGATTGAGCCAACGGGAAGAAGATATGTATTATCTATACTGTAGAAAGATTTATCCTTTTTTGGGACAGACAGATGGAAGGCTGCGGCCATTGGATGGAATTGAAACTTTGGATCCTGAAAGCGGAGGCGTTTATGGAGATCCTTATCAAGGTGTGATCATTACAGATGAAAAACTGGTGGTTCAGGTTTATGGGGGAAGCAACTGGCGCTGGGGAGACACAAGGATATTCGAATATGAAAATGGACATATGGTGGAAAAATGGAAGCTGGAAATTAATCACTGGCTTATGACAGATGGACTTGCCTGGCGGATATATGATGAAGAAAGAAATCTGTACCAGTCCTATGCAGTTGTCGGAAATATAGAGGGAAAGAAAAATATTCTGCTTGTGGAGCAGGGAAAGATGGTGGGGGAAGCGTGTTTTGATCCTGCTAAGGAGATACTTAATGAAAAGATGAAAGACTTTGAAGAAATGGCCGGGCTGGAACTGCCACAAATAGAACGTGTTGACATTATGCCGTCTATAGGAGGAGATGGCTATGATTATCAGGTTTATGATACACTGCTTTCTGTAAAGTATAATCCGGGACAGGTGCTTAAAATGGCTTCAGAGAAATTTATGACAGACAGTATAGCACTGCCTGTATCATTTTATTCCTGCGATGAAATTATAGACAGTTATGTAAGGCTTACCGGCATAGAGGTACCGACAGAATTTTATCTGGGGAAGAATAAGGGGGAGCCTAAGCTGCTGGCATATGTAGAATGCAGGCAAAATGAGAAGGGGGATTTTGTGCATACACTCAGGCTGGAGGAAGTCAATGAGAATTACTGGGTAAGTGAAAAAGTAATTTATTTTGATGAGGGACAGGAAAAGTTTATCATTAATTTCTAAGGGGATAGAGGCAAGTAATTGTTTGCAGAAATTTGTTATGTCGTTTACTATACGTGAAAGTTAGGGGATTTGTATGAATGAAATTATAAGAGCGCTTTATACGCGAAAATCAGTTCGTGTGTTTTCTGAAAAAGAAATCACGCAAAAAGAAAAAGAATGTATATTGAATGCAGCTTTACAGGCTCCCTCTGCGGGATGCCAGCTATTGTATACTATTTTGGATATTACAGATCAAAATAAAAAAGAAAGGCTGGCAGAGCTTTGTGATCATCAGACATTTGCAGCAAAGGCAAAGCTGGTACTTGTTTTCTGTGCAGACTGCCGGAAATGGCTTTCTTTTTACGAAGAGGCCGGGCTTTCTCCCAGAAAGCCCGGAGCGGGAGATCTGCTTTTGGCTGTAGAGGATGCGCTGATTGCAGCACAGAATGCGGTAGTGGCTGCTGAAAGTATGGGAATCGGCTCCTGTTATATAGGAGATGTAATGGAAAATGCAGAAGAAATGAAAGCGCTTTTAGAACTTCCAAAGTATGTGTATCCGGCTTGTATGCTGGTATTTGGCTACCCTACGGTTCAGCAGAAGGAAAGAAAAAAACCGGAAAGATTTCTTTTGTCAGATATGGTATGTGAGAATTCTTATCGGGATAAATGCCCTGAGGAAATTCGGCAAATGTTTTTTAACCGCACAGGTATGCAGGGGTATGACGAGTGGATGAAAGCATTTTGGGAAAGAAAGTATGAGTCAGATTTTTCAAAAGAAATGAACCGTTCTATGGAAGTGTATTTAAAGGAGTTTCTTGACGGAGTAATATAAATAAAGTATAATCAAACAGAACATTTGTTTTGCTGGTTTTAAGAAGACAGGATGTGACATGGAAACTTCGTATAATGGACTATGGAAAATTTTAATTGATAAAGGAATGAATAAAGGAGATTTAAAGGCTTGTACAGGTCTTAGTAATGGTATCAATGCAAAGATGACTAATGGAGAAACAGTAACTTTAACAGTTATAGAAAAAATATGTAAAGAATTGAACTGTAATATAGGTGATATAGTTGGAATAGTTCCATGAGGTTTAGAAAGGTAAGAGAATATATGCAAAATAATAGGCTGATTGAACTTGTTAGAACTTATACAGAGCATTTTGCTCAGTATAGCCAAACTGACTATAATGAAACAGAAGTAAGGAATGATTTTGTAAATCCCTTTTTTGAAATTTTAGGATGGGATGTGCTTAATAAAAAGAAGCTTCCACAGCATCTACGGGAAGTAAAGCATGAAGCAGTTGTATATGTTGAGGAAGATGGAGAAAATAGAAAAAAGAAACCGGATTATGCATTTCATTTGGGAACAGAGGTTTGTTTTTTCCTTGAAACGAAAAAACCAAGTGTTAATATTATGCAAAACAAAGAAGCTGCATTTCAAACACGCCGGTATGGATGGAACGGAAATCTGAAAGCATCAATATTGTCAAATTTTACTGATATGATAATATATGATACTTCTATTAGACCTAGCGAAAACGATGAAGTATCAAAAGCGATGATTGCGCATTATCATTATACGGAGTACGTTGATAAATTTACTGAGATTTCACGATTATTGTCATATGCTTCGGTTGTATCCGGGGAGTTTTTTGAAATATTTGACAAAGTTACAGATACATTTCGTAAAGAACCATTTGACAAATATTTTCTTGCTCAAATAAAAGAATGGCGCTGTTCCTTAAGTCAGGACATATATAATAATGCGGATTTAGATGAAGAATCTTTAAATGTTGTTGTTCAAAGGATCATTAATCGAATTGTTTTTCTGCGCATTTGCGAGGATAGGAATCTTGAACAATATGAAACCTTAAAGAAAATAAAAACATATACAGAATTAAGGGCACTATTTAATGTAGCAGACAAAAAATATAATTCTGGTTTGTTTGAATTAATCGATGAAGAAAATATTCAAATTACAGATGCGTTGTTGATTCATATTTTTCAGAAATTGTATTACCCGAATAGTTGTTATGAATTTAGCATTGTCGATCCATATATTATTGGGCAGATATACGAGTTGTTTTTGGAAGAAAAAATTTCAATTTCTGATAAAAAAGTAGTTGCCGAAAAGAAAACAGAAATAATAGATTCACAAGGAGTAGTTAATACACCAAAGAATATAACAGATCTTGTGGTTGGGCAGACTTTAGAACCATTATATAAGTATGAACTTTTTCCCAAGTGGAGTACATATTGTATTGCTGATATTTGTTGTGGCTCAGGAAATTTCCTGTTGTCTGCTTATGAATATATTTTGAACCGTTACATAATGTATTATCTTGAAACAGACAAGGATAATGCGTTGCAGAGAGGAATTCTTATCTCAAAGGGAGCAGATTCTTATACGCTTTCCTTTGACAAAAAATATCAAATATTGAAGCAAAATATTTATGGCGTCGATATAGATAGTTTGGCGACAGAAGTTGCTAAATTCAGTTTGCTTATTAAATTGATAGAGGATGTTTCATTGGATGAAATAAAAAATTACTCTGTTAGTACGCATAGTAAAGTCCTGCCTAATTTAGATAATAATATTCGGAATGGGAATAGTCTTGTAGATTCCAAGTATTTGACTTACAATAGCCGTTTATATGAAAATGCAGAACTTATATCACAAATTAAGCTCTTTGATTGGAATACAGAATTTAGAGGGAAAAAATTTGATGCTATTATAGGCAATCCGCCTTATATCAGGGTACAGAATATGGTGCATTATTCTGAAAGTGAATATCAATATCTCAAATCAGATATTTCGGAGTTTGAAACGGCGAAAGCTGAATTGTTGGATAAATACTATCTGTTTTTAGAGCGTGGACTGGAACTTTTAGATTCTGGTGGAAGATTAGGCTATATTATTCCTCATAAGTTTATGCTGATTAAGGCAGGTACTGTTCTTCGGAAAATGCTTTCTGAAAAACGATGTGTAGAAACGATTATTCACTTTGGCACTGAGCAGGTTTTTAAGGGAAAAAGTACATATACATGTCTTTTGTTTTTGGAAAAAACGAATCATAAGAAATTTAAAATTGGTTTCGTAAAGAACCTGAATGAATATTATGCTACAAATCAAGTGGAATTGCAGGAATATCCTATAGAATATTTAAGCACTACACCTTGGAGTTTTTTATCTGAGGACATAGTTTTATTGCTGGATCAGGTGAAAGATAAGTGTCAGACGTTAGAAGAAATATCGGATATATTTGTTGGACTGCAAACCAGTGCGGATACGATATATATTATAAAGGCACAAAAAGAGGAAAATGGTTTGACCTATTTTGTTGATTGCAGGGGTAAGGAGCAATGCGTCGAAACGGATATACTGAAACCATGTATTTATGATATCCAATTAGAAAAATATGCGGATATTAAACCAAATATGATGATAATATTTCCATATCATATGGTAAACGGAAAGCCAATTCTTTATTCCTTAGATGAAATGAAGGCGTCTTTTCCTAAAACGCTTGCATATTTAGAAGGATATAAGGACGATTTGGAAAAGAGAAGCCTTTCACGTAGAACAGAGAATAATTGGTACCAGTTTGGTAGAAGCCAAAGCATAAAACGTTTTTCGGAAGGGGAACATTTAATTTGGTCAGTTTTATCTACAGAAGGAAATTATGTTTACGATGATAAGATGACTTGTTTCACTGGTGGCGGAAATGGTCCTTTTTATGGTCTTGAGAAAAAAATCTCTACAAAAGAATCTTTACATTATATACAGGCGCTATTGAATTATTGGTTGTTAGAACGTGTTGTAAAAAGTAAGGCAAGTACATTTCGTGGAGATTATTATTCTCATGGAAAACAGTTTATTGCGAAACTGCCAATATACAGAATAGACTTTGAAAACATAAAAGAAGCGAAGAGACATGATGAAATTGTTTCCAGTGTAAAAAATATTATGGAGCTAAAACGA
The DNA here is from genome assembly GCA_002490775.1 of Lachnospiraceae bacterium UBA7199. GTDB lineage: Bacteria > Bacillota > Clostridia > Lachnospirales > Lachnospiraceae > Suilimivivens. The sequence goes on from DKUR01000005.1 coordinate 21,512, forward strand.
AAACGGAATACTCAGAAAACAAAAGAGCAGAGAAACATGTATTGTCGTTTGATTGAAACAGAATCACAACACTTGGATGATTTGATTTCAAAGCTATATGGTTCAGTGAAGGAGTACAATAATGAAAAGTGAAGTAGGATTGGAAAAATTGCGTGGAGGTTATTATACACCAGAGCTAATTGCACAGTTTATATGTAATTGGGCAATAGATATCAATACAAAGGGTATATTAGAACCAAGCTGTGGAGATGGTGTTTTTTTGAAAGAAGCGGCAAAGAAAGTGATAGAAATCAATCCGGATTTACCTATAGAAGATACGATTATAGGTATTGAGTTATTTGAAGAAGAGGCAAAGAAAGCATCTAAATATGGTACAAAAGTGATATCTGGGGACTTTTTTGATTTTTACAAAAATAATATTGAAGGAAAACAAAAATTTGATGTAATTATAGGCAATCCGCCATTTATTCGTTATCAAAATGTGGATGCTGATTCCCGAGAAATCGCCTTTCAATTTATGCGAAATGCGGGCTTGCATCCGAATAAATTAACAAATATATGGCTGCCATTTTTAGTGTTATCAGCACTTGCATTATCGAAGAACGGAAAGATTGGTATGGTTATCCCTGCTGAATTATTTCAAGTAGGCTATGCGGGTGAAACAAGGGAATTTTTAGCGAAATATTTTGACAGGCTTACATTAATTACATTTCAAAAAATAGTTTTTGAGGATATTCAACAGGAGGTTATTTTGCTGTTAGGAGAAAAAACTTCAGACAGTAAAGGAATACAAGTTATCGAGTTGAAAGATTTGGACGATTTGAGTAATTTGAATTTGGCCAATTTCTATGACTATGAAGTAAAAGAATTAAACCATAGCGATGAAAAATGGATAAAGTATTTTTTGTCATGTGAAGAAATTGGACTTATGCGTAAACTAAGAAACTATGTTGATATTGTGCCTACAACTGATTTGTTTGAGATTAATGTAGGGCTTGTTAGTGGTGAAAATTCTTTTTTTTTACTTAATCATGACATGGTAAAAGAATATCAATTAGGAAATGCTACTCGTATGATAATTGGTAAAACAGAACAATTGAAAGGAGTTATTTTATCAGAGTGCGATTTTAAAAATTTAGCTGAAAAAGGAAAAAAGGTATATATGTTTGCACCAAAAGATCTTCCATTCTCCGAACTAAGCAAAGAAGAACAGGAGTATATAAAGTATGGGGAGAAATTAGGATTTAATAGGGGATATAAATGTCGGATACGCAAGAATTGGTATTGTGTTCCACAATCGTGGGAGCCAGATGCGTTTATTTTAAGGCAGGTCAACCGTTATCCTCGTATTATTCTTAATTATGCTAATGCGGTAAGCACAGATACAATTCATAAAATTAGATTTTTAGATGGAGTAAATCCTGAATATGTAGCAGCAGCATTTTTAAATTCTTTTACGCTTGCTTTGGCAGAGGTTACTGGAAGAAGCTATGGTGGTGGCGTATTGACCTTTGAACCCAGTGAGATTCGTAAATTAATGATTCCAATGAAGAATGCGGAACTATTGGATGTGAAAAAAATAGATCAATTAATCCGAGATAACAAAATTGAAGAAGTGTTAGATTATTCTGATAAGATTTTGCTTGTAAACGGATTAGGATTATCCCAAAATGAGGTAAAAATACTACGAAATATTTGGTTAAAACTTAGTGAAAGAAGATTGGGCAGGAAAACTAAAAGTGCTTAGTATATATGAGGAATTGAACATAAATATTTAAACAAGATTTGGAAACTGTGAAAGATGAATTGATAGACAGCTATATAGATATATGTGAATTGGGAAGTCTTACTCTTAAAAATTATCTTGTTCATTATCCTGTTCAAAGTGAACAAGATGATGAACAAGACCATATCATGACCGAAATGGTTATGATGTGGTCATGATGCAAAAGCAATTGTGAATTGGCTACACAGTGTGTAGCGAATTGTGATAACATGGCTTTCCTTATGAAAAGTTGCGACATGTCGCAACTTTTGGTAAAAATTCTTTTGGGTACAATTTGGGTACACCAGCTTTGAAACCACATAAATGTACAACAAAACTGTATCAAAATGATACTATTTCCAAAGAAAAAGCAATGCAAAACAGGACTTGTAACGAACAGAAAAAAGAGTTCGAATGAAAATAAATTTTCACATTTGATATTTGAGCAGTATCGCAAACAGTGCTTGCGATATGCATGGAGGATTGATATGATAAGGCCGGAAGCAAAGGGCAGAGTTTCTAAAGTTGATATGTATTTAAATTGTGCGGAAGTTTTTGCCTACCGAAGTACCTGCATTAAAAGAAAATATGGTGCAGTGATTGTGAAGGACGATGCAGTAATTTCAACGGGGTATAATGGTTCGCCAAGGGGATATGAAAATTGCTGTGATTTGGGAAGATGCCCGAGAATGAAGCTTAATCTGCATCAGGGAGAAGGATATGATATCTGCCGGGCAGTTCATGCAGAAGCAAATGCGCTTTTAAACTGTTCAAGAGAACAGACGTTAGGAGCAGATTTGTACTTAACAGGTGTCAATCCTGGGGATTGTTCTATTCATAAAGCAAAACCCTGTCCAGTGTGTGCAAGACTTATGATCCAGGCGGGGATTAGAAATGTCATTTTACGGGTTGGAGAAGGTGCGGATAATTATGTGACCGTACCGGCGAAGGAACTGGAATGGGTAAAAGAGTAGGTTTAATATTAAAAAACAGCGTAAAGGCGCATGATCCCGCCCATGTGAAGGTGGCGCAGCTCCTAAATGGCATGGAGAGGGATGTTATGTGTGTACTGGGGCAGTAAAGAGTAATAGCTGGAATAATTAGTAATGTATGTTAAAATGGCAGAAAATGATGCGGAAAGCAGGAAATGTTATGCGGGTAGTAATATGTGATGATATACAAAAGGATATGGAGACCATTCGGACAGCTTTAGATACGTATGCAGCGGCACATTCGGAATACCATGTTGAAATTGACGAATACAATGCAGCAGAAGATATTCTGCACAGGATGGAAAAAGGGGAATCCTACGACATCGCCCTCATGGATATTTGTATGCCGGGTGTCCCCGGGACGGACGCGGCAGAAAAAATGCTTGCCAAGAACCCTGAAATGAGTGTCATCTTTCTGACAACCAGCGACGAATATGCCATAGAGGCGTTTGCAATGAACGCCACCCATTACCTGCTCAAACCTTTTACACAGAAACAGTTCGATGCGGCACTTGACCGTGCCATAAAGAAAACAGAGGATCAGGTTCAGCTTTCCCTTGACTGTGTGGATGGCGTGTACCGTGTGCGGATCAGTGAAATCGTATCCATAGAGTCCCAGAACCACTATCTTCTGCTTGAACTTTCTTCCGGTGAAACACTTAAGCTTCGCATGAAACTGTCACAGATGTTTGAGGAAATACAAAAATACCCGGAATTTATCAAAGTAGGCGCCTCCTATGTGATAAATTTTGATTATGTGCGGAGTATTTCAGGAAACAACATAGAAATGCAGGGCGGCGCGAAGATACCCGTTCCGCGGAGAAGTGTTGAGGAGGTACAGCGGGCATATATGGAGTATTGCCGGAAGGAGGCGAAAAAATGAGTGTAATGCATCGGATTCCGGCGTTGTTTCTTATGGTATTTTGTCATGTGGTGGTCATTTACCATATGCTGGAACGCAGGTATGGTAAAGGGAAATTTGTGCTATTAAGCTGCCTGTATGCGGCCAGCTTTGTCTGTATGGGCACATACATGTATATGATGAGTGGCATAACGATGCTGCTTGTATATCTGGGGATTGCGGTATGCCTGTTCTTTTTTTTCTGTATTGTCTCAAAGGAGTGTTTTCCCAAGAAAAGCTTTTTGTTTCTTACTTATTTTGGCCTGTTTTCCATTATAGACAACATCCTGAAACTCATGGTAACGTTGTTTTTGCCGCGTCTGCCCGCTCTGCCGGGGTTTTATCTGGTAAATGTGCTGCGCACGGCATTGTTGTTATTGATGCTGGCATTGTATAAAAGATATGCGGCGCCAGTGATACAGTCCCTTGCAGATATTAAAAAGGGCAGATGGTGGAATCTGGCACTGATCGCTCTGCTGTTCTATCTGCTGCAGGTAGCTGTTACTGTTTTGTATATAGCAAATACCATGTCAGCGACCTATCTGCTTTTCCTGTTTATTACGATCAGCCTTGTGATGTGCGCGGTATATGCCGTTGTGTTCAGCAATATCAGTTACATGAAGAAGGACGCGGAGGCGGAGTTGATCCGCCAGAATGCAGAACATTTTTCCAGCCGCCTGTCTGTCCTGCAAAGTGCGGAAGATACAAACCGCAGGCTCCGGCACGATATGCGCCACCACATTGATACGATTGCGGCCTATGCGAAAACAGGCGACAATGCCGCAATCCTTTCCTATATCGGGGAATACGGAAATGAGATTTCAGAAGCGGCGGTAAAGCAGTATTCCGTAAACAGGACGGTAAACAGTATCCTTTCCGTGTATGCGGGCAAGGCGGAGAAAAACGGGATTGATTTCTCGGTCCGGTGCAATGCGGCAAAGGAACTTGGGGTGCGGGAAATCGACCTGATTGCTCTTTTGGGAAACCTGCTGGAGAATGCCCTGCATGGATGTCAGGAATCCGGGAGAGAAAATAAAAGTATCGAAATCCATATCCGATTACAGAACAAAAGACTGATCGTCCTGTGCAATAATACCTGTTCAGATGATCTGGAGCTTGCGGACGGTCTGCCCACAAAGAAAAGCATCGGTATATCCAGTATCCTTTCTGTCTGCAGGAAGTATGACGGAAATCTGGACTACAGAAAGGAAAATGAAACCTGTTCCGCCTGCGCGGTTCTAAATTTATAGAGTTGTCAATAGCATGTCAAAAGTTTAAAGAGCGTGGCACAGCAGAGGCTGAGAGTGATACCTGTTGACAGTAAATTGAAAGGGCATACAGTAATTAATGTAAAAGCAAGATAGTAATGACAGCGTTAAGCACTGTACACAAATCATACACTTTTCAATTTAAGAGATACCGTCCTGTAGTAGATGCTTCCCCTGTGGCGCAGGCGGTTCTGTCAGAAGAAGAATTGGCAGTGGGGACTGGAATGCAATCCATGCGACTAACAGGCCGGAAACAATCACTATTTAGGAGACAGGAAATCAGAGATGGTTTTCTTGGCTCTTATTTATTTTGATTCCAATTGCCTGGATTTGTATCATCAGGAATCAGGCCGGCTAAAATGTCTTTATAATGCTTTGCTTTCTGATCCATAAATTCAGCAGTAGCTTTTGCTTCCGCTTTTTTTTTATGGGCTTGCTCGCATTGCTTTAAGATAATCTGGTATCTGGCCTTTAAATTTTCTTCGGATTCTTCCTGCCGGCATAAATCACAATAGCGCTTGATCTCTTTAATGGGAGTTCCACAGCGCTTTAAGCATGTGATGCCCTGCATCCAGTTGACAGATGCATCATCAAAGATGCGGTGGTTGCCCTCATCTCTTTGGCAGGGCAGCAGGTCAATATCCGTGTAATAACGTATGGTGTGTTCTGTTGTTTGAAACATTTCTGCAAATTGTTTTATTGTATAATTCATACAGGTTTCCTCTTTCGTTATTTTGTAAAAGTGTTACTGCTTAATTTATTCTGGCAGCATAAAATAAGCCTGTTTTGCCCGTTCGCTGTTAATTTGGTAAAATGGGTTGACTTCGAGTTACACGAAGCTGATATACTTATTCTAATGCAGAGAAAAATATTATGCAATATACAAATTTAGTAAGGAGAGGTTAAGTATGAGCTATTTAGGGGAAGAAATCAGAAAACTAGGGTTTGGCTTAATGCGCCTGCCTCAGGAAAATGGTGTAATTGATGTAGAACAGGTAAAGGAAATGGTAGATTTGTTTATGGAAGCCGGCTTTACTTATTTTGACACTGCATGGGCATATGCAGGAAGTGAGGATGCGATCCGTCAGGCTTTGGTGGAGCGGTACCCGAGAGAAAGTTATCAACTGGCTACGAAAAATGCTGCATGGATAAATTGTAAAACCAAGGAAGAGGCCTATGCACAGTTTGATGATTCACTGGCACGGACAGGAGCGAAATATTTTGATGCCCGTGTTATAA
>DKUR01000068.1:0-18362 GCA_002490775.1 Lachnospiraceae bacterium UBA7199
TGACATTTTCAAAAGTTATTGACAATATTATTCCTAAATTTTAAAAGGAACTGTAACAGTTCAGCCATAACATAAAAAAACACTGTACAAAATTAATAAAAAATTTATAATAATGATATGAATACAAAAATTAATTATCTATTAAATTTCATAAGAAAATCTTTTTTTCTACTGGTATCATGCTTTTTTGTTTTATTGCTAAGTTCCTGTAATGCCAAAAAACCAGCACCGGCAGATGACTATATTCCAGAAAATTACTTAAGACAGTCAGATCTGATTTCTTTTGATGTCTCTTCCTTAAATGCTGTTCCAAATAACCCTCATCCTACTTTAAGTGTACCTACATATATTACTAAAGTGGAGGATACTTATTTTATTGTAGACTGCTATAACGATCAGGTAATCTATCACGATAATCTAAAAGATCCATTATATGAATGGCAGATCATGACAAATGATATTTCCAAGGGACATACCCTTGCCAGTGACGGAACCGTATATTTAATTGATGATACGGAAAACAACCGGATTTTGGTCATGGAAAAACAATTAAACGAAAATGGCCAATCAGTGTTTCTTCCCACGCAGGAATTTTTAAATATAGGAGACCGCCCCCATTATATTATTTACGATGATTTTACAGATACGTTTTATGCATGGAGCTCTCAAAGCGGTGAAATGTACCTGTTCCGCCATACCCCGGACAGTCCCCGGATGTACCTGACCGAGATCCGGTCCATCCCTTCTTTAAATGGCGTGTATGTTCGGTCCTTTACCATTATTGATGATCATATTTACTTTGTATCAGGCAATTCAAGTATCATAGAGGCCGATCTTTATAGTTTTAAGATAAAAAAGGAATACCCTGTTCCATCGCAACTGGCAGGCATGATCCAGCTTACCAAAATAGAAGATTACTTTTACATCACCATATCCACTGATGTAACCGGAAATCAGGACTACGCCACGATGATCCGGGCAAAAAGCTTAAATGACCTGTCCTCTGGAGACTATGAAGACGTTTACAGTAATTTTATTGGCGGAGGCACACCTTATTATATTACCCAGATTGACCAAGTCTGGTATCTTACCGAACATCGTCTCCCAGGCCATTCCATTTGGAGTTTTCAGGTAGTAGATAATAAAATAACTAATGTTATTTCCATTTATTAAATTATGATTTGAAAGGATATAATTATGACAAAATTACTTTTTCAGGATACAAATGCCCCCAATAACCCAATGAAAAAAACTACTTTTTGCATTGTACTTGCCATCCTTTTGTCTTGTCTTTTTACCGCAGCCGCACAAGGCAGCAGCTTTTTTTTCAGTTCACATGGCACAAAAGTACTGGTACTTGTTTTCCTTGCCATGCTATATGCAGGTGTTTTTCTTTATTTAAAGCTTGCCCATAAATTAAATGAAAATATGATCGTATTTCTGTTGATTTTTCTGGGTGTATTATTAAGATGCGGTTACGTGCTTTTATCAGGACTTTACGACCGGCAGCACGACGCAGGCGCTTACACTGGCATGGGAACTGACTTTGTTAATCCTGGGCATATCGGATATATTGAGTATATCTATAAATTTCACAAACTTCCCGACATCAATCCTTATGAACTGTTTGCCTACTATCATCCGCCGCTCCATCATATTATTTCCTTTTTCTGGCTGCAGATCAATATCTTTTTTGGTGTAACAGAGGAGCTTGCCTTTGAAAATCTACAGATCCTGCCGCTTCTTTATTCCTGCCTCTGCATGGTAGTTGTATGGAAAATATTAAAGGTACTGGAAATAAGAGAAACCGGTCTCTACATAGGTCTTGGCTTTATGGTGCTTCATCCTGCCACCATTATCATGGCCGGCAGCGTTAATAACGATATGCTCACCATTTTGTTCATGAGCCTCACCATTTTGTACGCACTTATGTGGATTCGTGATAAAAACTTAAAAGGACTGGTCAAATTGTCACTGGTAATTGGTTTGGGAATGATCACAAAACTAAACTCAGCGGTTCTTGCCATTCCCTTGGCTATTATATTTCTCATGCATTTTATTACCATCATCCGCCAAAAAGACAAAGGCCTTTTTCTGAAGTGGATTAAAAATTATTGCATTTTCGGCGCAATTGTCATTCCCATAGGCCTGTCATGGATTACCAGAAATCTGATCCGCTTTGGTGAAAAGCCTGGGGTTCCTGTTCCGGGAGAAACCTCCCCCATGTACACAGTTCCTTACAGCCTTTGGGATAGGCTGGGCATTCCTGCCCTTGCAGACTGGCATTTTGATTTTCCTTTTCACCCCATCAGTGCATCTGCCTGCAATAATACCTGGGTTATTATGTTCCATACTTCTATGTTTACTGAAGAATACCCTGCCAATCTTCCTGATATTCTTCTTTCCATGTGCCAGATTACCTTTATTTTAGGCGTCTTTCTTGGAATAACAACCGCTATTTTATTAGTTTTTGTATTACTCAACAAAAGAACCCGTCGGGAAGATACCATTTTCCTTTTGACGGGTTATGTGATTATGCTGATTTCCTTTGCCGCATTCGTTATTATTTACCCCTATACCTGCAGCAGCGATTTTCGTTATGTGGCAATCTGCCTTGTTTACACGTCCATTGCATTAGGGCTTGGAAATAAATACTATTTGTCCTTTTCTCCCTTGCAGGAGACCAATCATTTTACAAAGATAAAAACAGCTGGCATGCATTTAATCAATACCTGCATGATCCTAATGTTAACCTGCATTACGCTGATTTATCTGTTTTGGGAGCGCTGGTAAGCTTCATGAAAAGCGTCTATTTCCTCCATCGACTCCGGACTGAGACTAAAGGAAAGGGAATTATTTTCCTTTCGGTTAGTGCTGCGGAATATTTCCATAATTTGTCCTGATGCCCTTTGAATTTCCTCCTGGAATTCCCTTGCAGATATCAACTGGCAGCCTTCTCCAGTGATAATGATCTGCTCTAAGCCATCTGAAGTTGCCACGGTCACCTCATATCTGCGGCTGTTTTCATGGGCAAATTTTTCGATATATTGATCGGCAGTTTCTGCTTCTTTTGTAAAAACCACATGAATATTATGATAATCTGATATTTCTGTAGGATGTCCTTCTAAGCGGTATGCATCAAAAACCACAATCAGATTCATTTTCTTAATTGCCTGATAATTACAAAGAATATCCATCAGCTTTCCTCTGGCCCCATCCATGCTGCTTTTGGCCAGTTCTTTTAACTCCTCCCAGGCAAAAATAATATTATAACCGTCTACCAGCAAATATTTTTCTTTTTTAACCGACGGATGGTAATCTCGAATCCTGTCCTCCCCATGTTCATCTACTTTATTGCTTTTATACCTTTTCTTCCATCCAATATTTATTCCTGATTTAATTTCTTTTCTATTTGCGTAAAACGTCCGCTTTATAATGTCATCAGCCTCTTCCTGCCCCATCCATTGTGACATCCCTGCATCTGTCTTTTTAACATCCATCCTTTTTTGGGGTGTGGTTCCATTTACGTCATTGGCTGAAAAATTATCTTTCAAACAGCTTTCCACATGCATAAATTCTGCAACCTTGTCCCATCCCACAATATAGCCGGCTCCGTGAGCACAGAAAACAGAGTCTGCAGGATTCTCCACATCCTCTGCAGGATTATATGCATTTTTTTCCAATACCTCCTGAGTATTGTGACAGGGGTAATATCCCTTCATACTGCAATAAAGATGCCCTGTTCCTTTCGTATAAGCTGTTACTTCTTTCTGATAATCCAAAAGCACAGCCATAGGTGCCATCCCTTTTAACACTGCCTGTCCTGAACCGGTATTTTGCAGTGTAAAACTGCCATGCATTTTATCAAGATCGGTCATGGCGCGCCCCACTGCACTCTCCGGCACCTCCAGTACAAATTCATAATAAGGCTCTAAAAGGATATTTTCAGCCTGCATAAGCCCCTGCCTGAGTGCACGGTAAACTGCCTGTCTGAAATCTCCTCCTTCCGTATGTTTCTGGTGGGCACGTCCTGCTTTCAAGGTAATCTTCATATCTGTAATAGGTGCCCCCATCAAGACTCCTTTGTGATCTCTTTCTTCCAAATGCGCCAGTACCAGCCTCTGCCAGTTCTTAGCCAATATCTCTTCGCTGCAATCTGCTGAGATCTCCAGACCACTTCCCTGCTCCCCCGGTTCCAATAGCAGATGTACTTCTGCGTAATGACGAAGGGGTTCAAAATGCCCCACTCCTTCCACCGTATTTCCTATCGTCTCTTTGTAAACAATGCTTCCAACGCCAAAATCTACATCCACCCCAAATCTTTCCTGTATCAGCCGGCGGTAAACCTCTATCTGTACCTGCCCCATAATCTGAATCTTAATCTCTCTGTTTTGTTCATCCCAAATAAGATGCAGTTGCGGCTCTTCCTCTTCAAGCTGCTTAAGTTTAGAATACATAAATGCTGCATCACAGCCCTCCGGCAGCAAAAGGGCATAACAAATCACAGGTGAAAGCTCTGGATATACTGCTTTTCTTTCATACCCTAATCCTTCTCCTGCAAAAGTTCTTGTTAATCCAGTTACAGCGCACACTTCTCCTGCCACTGCTTCCCCCGCCAACTCAAATTTATCTCCAGAATATATTCTAATCTGATTTACCTTTTCCCCCCAGTTTTCTTCCTTTCCCCGCAGAAGCTCCTTGGCTTTTAAAGTCCCTCCGGTAATCTTTATATGCGTCAGCCGGCTGCCTTCCCGATCTCTTGTTATTTTATAGACTCTGGCTCCAAATTCATCGGGATAGTTCTTCTGCATCGTATAAAAGTCCAACCCCGAAAGTAATTCCTCCACCCCAGTAAGCTTTAACGCAGAGCCAAAAAAACAGGGGAAGACTTTTCTTTCCCCTATCAGCTTCCTGATATTGTCCCTATTTATTTTCCCTGTTTCCAGAAATTCATTTAACGCCTCTTCTCCGCTCACAGCAAGACTTTCATAAAACGCCTCTGATCCCTGGTCATTGAAATCCACACAGTTCTCGTCCAGCAAACTCTTTAACTCGCTCAAAATTTTTTCTTTTTCTGTATCCGGCTGGTCCATTTTGTTTATAAATAAAAACACCGGAATCCCATAATGCTTTAAAAGCCTCCACAAGGTAAGCGTATGCCCCTGCACCCCATCCCTTCCGCTGATAACCAATATTCCATAATCCAGTATCTGCAGCGTTCTCTCCATTTCTGTAGAGAAATCTATATGCCCAGGGGTATCTAAAAGAGTAATTTGGGTTTCCTTCACAGAAAGAAGTGCCTGCTTGGAAAAAATTGTAATTCCCCGTTCCCTCTCCTGCCCATAAGTATCCAGAAAAGCATCCTTCTTGTCCACTCTGCCTAGTTTGCGGATACTTCCGCTTAAATACAGCATTCCTTCTGATAAAGTTGTTTTTCCAGCATCTACATGTGCCAGAATCCCTATCACCAACCGTTTCATGTTCTGCTCCTTTTGTTAACTATAAATACCTTCTTTTAAATATCTTCTGTAAAATAATTCTACTGGCAGTTCTACAATGACTGCATTTCCTGTCTTGTAATTTCGTGCCATATCCTCAAAAGGCGTATCATGTATATATGACATCAGTGTCATAATAACTGCACTGTGCGTTACCAGCAGTGTATCTTTTTTTTCCCTTTGAGCAATATCGTCAATGGCTGGCAAAAGACGGTTTAAAAGCTGCTGATAAGACTCTCCCCCGGGCGGTATTTGGTAACGCCGGTTTTGGTGCCAGTTTTGGTATTCCTTGGAAAATACCTCTCTTACCTGTTTCCACGTATATCCTTCCCAGTCTCCCAGGCAGATTTCTTCCAGCCCTTGATGTACCACTGGCGTAATTGAAAGCTTTTCTCCTATAATTCCTGCCGTTTCCAAAGCTCTCCTTTTTTTGCTTGTATAAATGCTTCCAATTCCACAAAGCTCTAAGCTGATCTTTCCCGCCAGCTCCCGGGCCTGCTTTCTACCGTTTTCGTTTAAAGGCGTATCTGTTTGTCCCTGAATTTTATTTTCCAGATTCCAATCCGTTTCTCCATGTCTAACCAGATAAATATTCATATAATTCCCTTCTGTGATCTATCTAATATTTGAGATTTCTGCCTTCCTAAAACCTGATATCCAGCGCTGAACTGTTACGATTTTTTTGTTAATTTGTACAATCTGCGCGGTAAATTTATGTGCCAAAATGCTGAAAATTTATTTTTTCTTAAGATTCCACTAACATTTTGGGAAAAATATTGTTAAGATAATTATACAGTATATATTTATCAAAGGAGGTTTCCCATGTTTCAAAAAGGTGATTTTGTTGTTTATGGTCATAATGGAATTTGCTGTATACAGGATATTACTACACTGAATATTTCCGGCATCGACAAAAATCGGAAATATTACCTGCTAAAACCCGTATCTACATCCAAAAGCACCATTTATACTCCAGTGGATACTGCCGATACCCAGCTCCGCCATGCCATGAGTCGTGAGGAAGCTGACAGCCTGATCAGGTCCATACCAGATATCCCCACAATTCCGCTTAACGATGAAAAAACATTAGAACAGACCTATAAAAAATATATACGATCCAACAATAGCAAAGCATGGGTTCAGCTAATGAAAACCATTCATCTTCGAAAAGAAAGCAGGATCACGTCCGGCCATAAAATTACTGCACTAGACAGCCGCTATTTTGATCTTGCAGAATCTTCCCTTTACGGAGAATTGTCGATTGCTCTTGGAAAACCAAAGGATGAAATTAAGTCCTATATTTCCAGTTGTATCAATTCCCAAGGACAGCAAACCAGATAAACATGGTGCAAAGGTGGTGATACTTGGAATACCATCAAATATACCACCTTTTTCCTTTAAGCAGGGGGCGTTATACGCCTCCTGCTTCATGAATATGAAACTCTGTTAATAATTTTCTCTGATATTCTTCATCCCTGGCTGCCCTGATTATATCATCTATGCGGTTCTGTTCTGCCAGATACCGATTTAATTGATTAATTTCCTGTTTTCCCTCCAGCTTTCCTTCTTGTTTTCCTTCTTTTCTTCCTTCCTGTCTTCCTTCTTCTCTCCCTTCCTGTCTTCCTTCTTTTCTTCCTTCCTGTCTTCCTTCTTCTCTTCCCTCTTGCCTTGCTTCTTTTTTCAGATCATGATAATACAGTAATTCTTTCATATACTCACGCCTCCATTTCTTATTCTGCTTTGCGCGCGTAACCTCAAGTGCAAGTTCTTTCGTAAATGCACTTTTCGGCTGGTTTGTTTCGATATACGCCAAAAGCTTTCCAAGCTCCTTAGGTGCATCTTCACAATTTCCTTTTGTATTAAAAAATATTTTCACTGTTTCATCTTCTAATGTAAGCTCTTTGTTTTCCAGACACAAATTCTGGAACGTATACTGGTACTTTCCCATTCCAAAGGGATCAAAGGTGCAGATAAAAATGATATAGCTTTTATTTAGTTTATCATATGACACCCCTTTTTCAATCAGGTTCAAATCAATCAGCCCCTGATAGTAGCGGCTGCGCTTCGGCAATTGCATCACTGTATCACTATTGCCTTTTTGCTGCATTTCCGCGTTATAAACAATCTTCCTGTCATCCTCTACATAAACATCCAGCCGGACGCTCTTTCCCTGATAGGTAATTTCAATCGTTTTTTGTTTTTCGGGATATGAAATTTCTTCAATTTCTATCCCTAAAAGAATTTCCAATGTCTTTTTACAGATCGCCTTATTCTGCATGACTTTGCCAAATATAAAGTCATCCTTAAGCTCCAATTCTTCAAATTTTTTCTGACTCATTCCAGAATCTCCTTTCTTCTTTGGGAAATTCTGCACACAAGTTATCCTTCCCTATGCATCTTTCCCGTTTTGTAATACACAGGAAATTTCCGCCTGTCTTAGAAATCCCTGCTTAGATTAATGGTGAATAAAAGCATAGATTTCTTAGATCAATAAGAAGGTATTAGAATCACTTAAATGAATGATAGAATTTATGCTTTGACTTAACTATAACAGTCCTGTAAAATTTAAGCAAGTAGAAGGAGAAAATTTTATGAAAAATTATGAAATTTGGGACATTGCTCTACGTCAGTCCGCATACGATTGCAATTGTAAACCGGAAGATTTTTTTAGGAAAACTAATGTAGTTGTTCAATCCAGAAAACATCCTAAGGCAAGATGCTATTTATCCCTTCCTTTAGAATGTGATCTTGTTTCCTATGGCACCAATATTGTAGCGCAGACCAGCAGTCAATTAACTGATATAGTCACCTCCTATATTAATAAATATCCTGTGGAACATTGCTTTGAAACTCCTAATATGCACATATTAAACGAAAGTTTAGAAAAACATGGACTTAAGATCTGCTTTATGGCCGAATATTTTCTTCCTGACGTAACTAAACTTCAGGAACTTCCTTGCGAATACGAATTGAAAATATTGCATGCTGATGATTTTAAAGATCTTTATACAAAAGACTGGAGCAACGCCTTATGTGAAAAAAGAAAGGATAGGGATATTCTTGGTATAGGAGCTTATGATAATGACCGGCTGATTGCTCTTGCAGGATGTTCTGCTGATTGTGAAATGATGTGGCAGATTGGCATAGACGTGCTTCCTCCTTACCGGAAAAAAGGGATTGCCGCCGCTCTCACAAGCCGGCTGGCTCTTCTAACGCTTGAACAGGGAAAGGTTCCCTTTTACTGCGCTGCCTGGTCTAATATTAAATCAGTGCGGAATGCGATTAAATGCGGTTTTAAACCTGCCTGGGTGGAAATGACTGCAAGGAGCTGTAAATTTGTTGAAGAGATGAATCAATAGCTGTCCATGTATTCCTCCTACCGGAAGCTGATCCCTTCCCCCATATTGGGCTTCATGGCGCAATATGCACCATCTACTGCGAAAACTGCCAATGCAAAAAGGCAGATGGCAATCCGCCATCTTGCAGATATTTTATTGTACAGCTTTTCATAAAAGGGCAGATACAGGCATACCAGCACTGCCCCTCCAAGGCCAAAGGCGGCGGCTCCAAGCAGACATATCCGCCCATTGATATTTAAAAAGTGCCCACTGTAATCCCACCACTTAATTCCGAAACGTCTTTCCAGAAAAAAGCTTGTAAGGTATTCTAGTATGCTGCAGATTGCCGTAGAAAATACAAATACCCTGACAGGCTTCTTTTTCATAGATCCAAAAAGAAGGCATAATAAAAGTCCTCCCACACCATAAATTGGCAGATAGGGGCCTTTATATACGCCTCTGTTTATAAATGCGTGCTCCGTAAATAAGTACAGTAGTACCTCCCAGAGCCATCCTAAATGGGCAATGGAAAAAAAGAGCAGCACATAATAATCAAATTTATGGGATAATTCTGCATTCTTCATATCCCATAGAATGCCCTGGATTACCTTTTTTATCAATTTAAATTTCTATTCTTTCTTTTAATTTTAAAAAATAACAGCTTCCATGATATAACCCTTCCGCATAAAGTTTCACTATAATTTCCCGCATACGCAGATCAAGCCTGTGATAGCAAATCTTTGACTCCCATAAAAGACCTGAAATATACTCTCTCTGCCTTTCATTTAATGCTTCCAGAACTGCGCCATAATTTTCTCCGCTGCTTCCACGCAGCAGTCCGAAGCTGCACGAGACATATGCCTCCTTCTCTCCATTTGTCCTGCATTTTTCTGCAAGAAGAAGGCTAAGTTCCTCCGCCCTGCCCCCATGCTTTTTCCATGCCAAAAAGTCTGCCGGCTCCCTCCAGATAATCTTTTCGGCAGTTTTACTTTCCGGGGATATCATGCGAAAGCTGGTTCTTCCATACTTATCATGGTCTACCGTATAAACCGGCTTTTGGTATTGCTCCCCACGCCCTGGTTCTTCTAAAAGCACAACGCCTGAATCAAGCAGATGCTGCCAAAGCATCCTTTTCACCGCCTCAAGTGGCATTGGAAAGGTCAGCTTTTCACTGATTTGTTTTGCTGTATAACCTAAATCTGCCAAGTGGCGGACTGCTCCGCCGCTGGCAAAATCAAAGGTAAAATTTGATAATGATTTTTGAAAATAATTTTGTCCACACATAATTTTTGATTTTTAATTATCCATGTTGAAATAACTTTTAAATCCCCATATTAAAAAAGGACTAAATGTAACTGCAAGCAAAACCCCCAAAGCAATGTTTCTTGTAATAATGGTCCAATATAAAAGCAGGCAGAATGGAATAAAGCCTATGCCAAAAACCTTAAACCATTTTCTGCGCTTTTTTGAGATACTTCTAAACTCCTCCTCCAATTCCTCCGGATGTGTCATTTGGCAGTGAATAACTGCTCCAAATCGTCCAAAAGTCCTCTCTGCGGTATATTCTATTCCATCAATCTCAAATAAAGGATACATCCCTTCTTTTATAATTACAAGATTTAAATCATTTTCTTTTGCATAGGCAAACAGTGCCTCTGTAAATTCTTCTGGTTTCAGTGCCATATTATCCGGCACAAAACTAAATTTTCTTTTATGCTCCATTTTTGTAAATTCTTTATAATCATTTATTATTTTCATAAACTTGCCTCCCTTTTCTTCTATCTCATCCATTTCCTTAAGAACAGTCTCTGTATCCAGCTCCTCCAATTGCGTATAAAGCAGCTTTTTACAAATTTTAATTCCGGCGTCCAGTTCTTTTTGTCTGTTTTCCAGTTCCACAAGGTGCTTTTGCATTAAGTCTTCCATAGGAAGCCTCCCTTCCAGTACCTGCCTGATGTCTTCTATCGAAACGTCAATCTTTCGCATTATCTTAATAGACTGAAGCCTCTTTAAATCTTCCATGCTATATTCTCTATAATTGTTTTCCGAATTTCTATCTGGATGAAGCAGTCCCTTTTTCTCATAAAAACGGATATTCTGTTTTGTAACGCCGCATCTTTTTTCCAACTCCTGAATATTCACCCTGTTTCCTCCCTTCTGTACTCTTACTATAAAGGATATACTTAGTATAATGTCAACTAATTTTAAAAAAAACATCTGTCAGGCTGCCAGCCATCTTTACGTTCATAAAAAATGTCAGGAAACAAATATTTCTATGTTCCCTGACAATCCTTTCCACTCATTTTTATAGTAAACGACATTAAAAATTTCGCTTTCGGTTTTGTAGAAGCTTTCGTATAGGGCTTCTGCAAAAGCCGAAAACAGAAATTTGTTATGTCGTTTACTATAAATTATGCTACAGCATGAAATCATTGACTGCACCACTTGACACAAACATAAGCAGCCCCATAATTACTGCATTGATCATTGCTCCTGCCCATGCGCTGTTTGTCTTTTTATAAGCATATCTTGCCGAAAATGCCGCATAGCTTATGGTAAGTACCATACTTACCCCGCATAATCCGCACCAGGTCTCGTTGTCTCCAACCCAGTGGAAATATCCTTTTGTAAATACGGTATAATATTGAATCACCTCATAAAGCAGCACTCCCATTGCGTTCATGACCACACACCAGACTGTGGACGCCCACTCCGGCAGGTTTTTAAATCTGGTGTTTGCATTAATCACAGCATTAGGAATATAAAAAATCAGCCAGAAAGGTAAATATTTCACAACAAATGTTATGTAATCCTGTGGCTGATCTATCTGAACCTGAAGCCTGTCAAGAATCAAATTCATTCGAAAATCCGTCTGGAAAACATAATAAGCGATCCACACAGGAATAAACATTGCAACAACCACAAGTATTGAAAGTGCTATCGTCTTAATAAATTCTGTAAAACTTTTTACCTTTAAACTCTCAAAAGGATTTCTAATGACTGTCCCATCCTTCCAATGAAAAAGCCTGCGAAGAAGACTGCTGACAATGATCATTACAAAGGTTGCAATCCCACACCACATAGTAAAGTATCCGGCGGCATTTGCCAGCGGCCTGTTGTATGTTTCATCAAAGGCCATTGTATATCCATAGGTCCACATTTTGGGGAAATTATAAAAAGCAAATGCTGTAAGCGCTATGGTGGTTATCACAAGGGGAACCAGCTCTTTCCATGACTTTAAAGACGGTGCAGGTTCGATCTCCTCCTCCCCGCTTCTTCTTAAAGAGGCAAAAAACTTTGTGCAAAGCAAGATATCTATCATGGGAAAAAACAACATAAAAAATCCGATTACTCCCAGAAAAGTAAATACATGGGCTGCACCCCAAACTTGTCTGTCAGGCGATATATAAGAAGCCCCCTTTGGAACACCAAATGCAGCATACATGGTTGTAACCACCTTTTCAGGCCCATAATTTGTTGAAATCGTCATGTTATGATTAATTGCCGGATTCCAGATTGCAATCCCTCCGCCAGTTCCCAGTAAAGCTCCCTCTGCCTGGTCTGGATTATATTCATGCAATCCGTCTTGAGAATACCATATGCCTTCCTTAACCGCATCATCATTATATTCCGGATAAAAATTCTGGACTGCTTCCTTTGCCAGATCCCCTGTAAGAAAATTTACTGCATCATCATACCAGTTATCCCATTCATCATATTTAGAGCATATAACTCCAAAGTATAAATCTTTGGGATTTTCCATGATTTTCTCCGCATACCATCCGCTCTGTGGAAATGCATAGTCAACAGTCCCCTCTAACAGCCATGCTCCGATATGATTGTTTTCCGTTTCATTGTTCAGAAAATTTACAGTATTGCAGCAGTTCCCATTTCCATAAGAATGTCCCACAAGACCTACTTTGGTGTTATCCGTACAGTCTAAACTCATGGCATACTCAACCACTGCCGTCATGCCATTGGTTCCATTTGTCAAATCATTAATGGCACTATCCGTCTCCATATTTCCAGAATAATTCATTGATAATACAACAAATCCTCTGCGGGCAAGTTCAATATTATTCGGCATCTGGTTTTCCTTAGAAGAACTGTCTCCCGGCGTTGTAATGATCACTGGCGCCGGATTTTGGGCTGTTGCATTTTTGGGAATGATAACGCTAAAACTCAGCTCCTTATAATATTCTCTCTCAAATGTTACATCTACAACTTTGCCGTTGCCTGCCAGATTAGCATCAATTTCTTCTCCAAGCTCTCCAAGTGTACCTGTGAAGGTATACATTTTCGTGCCGCCGGCTACCTGCACCAGATGAGAGCCTATCATGCTGACCAGACAGAGTACTGCTGCCGCTACTAATACAATAATACTTTTTTTGCTCACTTTCCTCTCCATAAGCCTTTCCTCCTCCTTATGCTCTTTCGCACTTTTTTATATTACAATCTGCTTATTGTTTTAGTCATGCAACAAACGGCCTTTATGATATTTCTAAATCAGCCTGCCTGCACAAAGGATATTTCACAATAAACAAAATCATAATCAGAGATAAGACAGCCGGCATCATCCAGAAAACCAGCCTTATGATAAGAAGCGCATTTTCCGACTGTAGCACTGTTCCGGTTTCCGGTATGTTCAAGCCTCCAAGCTTGAATATTGCAAAAACTGCAAAGCTGCCAATCCCCGTCCCCACTTTAGTGCAGAAGCTATTTATTGCAAATCCCAACCCATCTGGTCTTCTTCCTGCTTTCAACTTGCTGCATTCCAAAGAATCTGCAATCATAGACAATGTTACAGCACACGGAAATGTCTCTGCTGCGTAATTCATTGTAAAAAACACAATTGCCAGTAAAATATTTTTCTTACATAAGAATCCTGCTGTCATAGAAGCCGCACTGACTATGCAGCTTGCTGCCAGTGCTTTTTTATAATCCCACTTTATTGTTATTTTGGTAACAAAGGGAAGCACAAAAATCCCCGCAACAATTCCTGCCGTATACATCACAGAGCTGGCGGCCTCATCCACGCCTAAATAAAATTTGTAAAAATAAGCCATTGTCGATCCATAGAAAGGATACTTGAACCAATAGAGAAAACTTATGCCCAACGTAATCATATATGCCTTATTCTTAAATAGTAATTTAAAACTCTCTTTCTGCCCTTTTACAAAATCCTTATCTAAAGCACATTGCTCTATATCTGCCTCGTGACAGTTCCTGTATAAAAAATAAAGCAGAACAAAAGCTGTCAGGCAAAAAATGATCATAACCCATTTGTAGCCACATTTTCTGCCGCTGATATGGTCAAAAAAGCGAACCAGCGGCAGTGCCCCTGCTGATACGATCAGCAGTCCCACATAAGCGCCTGCGTATCTTGATGTGCAAAGTACTGTTCTTTCCGTCTGGTCTTTTGTCATCAAAGACAACATGGAACCGTAAGGCAGATTTACACATGTATAAAATAGCGCAAATAAAAAATAAGAAAAACTTACCCAGATTATTTTTCCAGAAAAACACATTTCTTCGGGACATGAATATATCAATGCCCCGCTAAGACAGCATGGAAGCATAAACCACTTGATAAATGGTCTGGCCTTTCCTTGCTTTGTTCTGGTACGATCCACTGCAAGCCCAACAAAGATATCATTAACTGCATCCCAGCACTGGACAATTAAAATAATTGTCCCTACAATAATCAGCGGAATCCCAAGTATAACGCCACAGTAAAAGGACAGATAATATCCAACCATATAATTCATCAGACAGCATGCGGCGTCCCCAAAGCTGTATGATACTTTTGCTTTCCTACTCAATTTACTCATAAAGATTTCCTTTACATCCGTCCAAAATCATCACTTTTCGCTGCTGTTTATTCCATTATAATACATATATTTATGTTTGTAAATATTGTTTTCAAACATAACTTACAAATATATCCATTTATTTTTCTGTATTGACCACTGGCTTTTAGCAGCACAAAAAAAGCTGCCCTGAATTATCATTCCAAAGCAGCCTTAAAATATGTTTTATAAAGTATCAAAGCATCTTTTTATCAGCAGTTCCACTGCATACAGACAGGCTCCCACATTAAAAGCCTTTTTATATTGTTCCTTAAAACCCGAATGAGCAATAATTAGAGTATCTTCACTGTGATAAGGAACTAGTTTTTTTATCATCTGATATAATGTATTAATAAATTTATCTCCTGCTTTATAGTAGATTCCCTGCAAAATAAAATACTTAGGATCATAAATCATTATAATGTAGTGCATGACCAGCGCAATGCAATAAGCGCTGCGGTCCATAATATCAGCAGCAAATTCATCATCCCCACAATAGGCATCAAAAACATCATCTAATGTTAACGTCTTACTTTTTATAGCTGGATACAAAACAGATTTCTTATGCTGCATCCCGTTTTCATAAGCATATTTTAATATGGCTTTATCATTAACAAGATTTTCAAATTGTGCTGAGGCGTTTCCCATTGATTTATAATTCCAGCCATGATCAAGAACAATATGGCCAATTTCCCCCACCATATGATTAGCCCCATTCTCGTATACACCATTCCGTACAATACAACCGCCTACTGTGTCTTCCCAAAATAATAATGTGGCGACTCTCTCCTTTTTCAATTCCGGCTGCTTTTGTAATTCTGCATATCCGGAAAATCTTGCAATATTATTCACAATAATGGGCGTATTTTCACAAAACATATCGGCCAGACTTTCCAAAACAGGAAACGTTCCCTCCCATGAACCAATGGTTATGTTTTCTATCGTCCCTTTATCTTCATCTACAATTGCAGAACAGCTTACCGTTACCGCGCCTATATCAGATGCTTGTAATCCAGTTTCAGAAAACCCTTTTCTGATATTTTCTCTTAATTTTTCAATGGCTTCTTCAAACTCATATGTTTCCTCGTACTCTTCCATATAGTTATATAGGATCTCGCAATTCAAATTCATGATACAGCAATAAGTACTGTCATCATGTAATTCTGTTGAAACAACGTATTTGTAATTCTCATTAAACCTGTAAACCTCAGGCTTTCTCCCTCCTTCGGATGTAGAATTACCCTTGCGGACCGGAAGAATAATTCCAGCGCCAACCAGATCTGTCACTAACTTATTCACCGTTGTTTTACTGATCCCTGTGATATCTGACAAGCCTTGCGCAGTCATTTCCTTATGCTCATACATTCTTGTAAGAATAAGGCGGACATTATTTTCTTTTATATTTTTGGGTTTGCTGGCATCTGTTTTCAACCTTTCCTCCATTCCGAAACACTATGTGCTGAAAACGCAAGCAGAATTTGAAAGTTTTTCAAAGGAATAACTTTTATTCCACTTTAATGTTTCCATTCTTAATATGTTCTTTAATTATCGCATCTGTCAATTCAAACAACCGCAGTGATCCTTCTTTTGTTTTTCTATGTCTCTCATATACCTGCTCTGCTGCTGCATGATGCTCCTTCCAATCACTGCCATTATTGCTGGTATTAAGCAAAAGCGGCTGTAAGTTGTCCATTGCATGGGCAAATTTTGCTTCTGGTGTCTTCCCCTCTTCAAACTCATCAAAAATCCTCTGCAGTTCCTCTTTCTGATCATCTGGCAAAAGAGAATATATCCTTTCTTTTGCAGCATCTTCACGTGCTTTCTTTGTTTTCATGCCTTCAATATCGTATGCATAGGTATCACCGGCATCAATTTCCACAATATCATGAATCAGGCACATGATCATCACCCTTCCGATATCAACTTTTTCATTGGAATACTCTTTCAGAAGATATGCCATTATTGCTATATGCCACGCATGCTCTGCATCATTTTCATTTCTTCCATGTTCTGACAAATGGGTTTGACGAAAAATATTTTTTTCCTTATCAATTTCCAAAATAAACTCTAATTGTTTTTTCAACCGCTCATCCATAATAGTCTTTGTATTTTCTCCTTCGAAATTGATTTTTCACTAAAATCATTATGACTGCTATTATCCCATTCTGCAATTACTTTTTTAATTTCCTTTACTAAAAAACAAAACCCCTTGAGCATATGAAACACTCAAGAGGTTGTAAGTTTTTAATTGTCGTGAAATTATCTCTTAGAAAGTTTCAAACCTCTATTTTTCGGTGTTTTCAAGTCATTTGTCAGTTACTTGTTAGTTACCAATAGTGTTTGATGCAATCCCATACTGCTCCATTATTATTTTATGCTATCTTTTCTTCCACTGCAGGCAATTCATATAACGTATCCGGATCAATATCCAAACATGTTGTGTTGTCTCTGTTTCCATCAATATCCCATGCAAGAGTGTCGTTTAGCACTGTACAGGTATCCAAAAAAACATGAATATCTTTCAACGGACGAAATACTTCTTTTTCGAGCATTTTTGTCATATCATAACATACAATTTTCCCATCTTCAAAATACACATAAACAAAATGATTTTCCATAGGTATCACTTGTACTACTTTAGGAAACATTTTACCACCTCCTAAATCAAAGGGTTAATTCTGTTCATCGGCTTTCCATCTTTAGAAAGTTCCCAATTCTGCATCAATTCATCCTGATGCAATACACACCATGCTAAAATCAGTTTTAATTGTCTGGAGGGCAGCGCACCTTTGATGACTCTTGCCTTGTCAATTTCAATTAGCGCCCGATTTCCATTATACTCTGCATGGAAATGTGGCGGGTTATGGTCATCGTAATACATCGTTACTCTAATTCCATAAAACAAGGATATCTCTGGCATTATTTTTACCCCCTGTTATATTTTATATATAAATTTAACTTTATATATAGCTGTCTTTACATAAGTATATCACAATTTCTGTAAAAAAACATCCCAAGAAAAATCTTGGGATGTTTGAAATATGCAGTATAACTGTTTATCTCTTAGAGAACTGCGGTGCGCGGCGGGCTGCTTTGAGACCGTATTTCTTTCTTTCTTTCATACGAGGATCTCTTGTTAAGAAGCCTGCTTTCTTAAGAACTGGTCTGTAGTCAGCATCTACCTGAAGCAATGCTCTGGAAATACCATGTCTGATCGCACCAGCCTGGCCTGTATAGCCGCCGCCATGAACATTTACAAGTACATCATACTTGTCAACTGTATCGGTAGCAACCATAGGCTGACGAACAATAACCTTCAAAGTTTCAAGTCCAAAATATTCATCTATCGGTCTTTTATTAATTACAATTTCACCTTTACCGGGCATTAAATATACTCTGGCAATTGATTTTTTTCTTCTACCTGTTCCGTAGAATCTTGCTGATTTAGCCATTTTNNTGTTAAGAAACCTGCTTTTTTAAGAACCGGTCTGAAATCTGCGTCTACCTGAAGCAGCGCTCTTGAAATTCCATGTCTGATCGCGCCTGCCTGACCTGTATAACCGCCGCCGCGAACGTTAACCAGCACATCGTACTTGTCAACGGTTTCTGTTGCAGCCATAGGCTGGCGAACGATTACTTTCAGTGTCTCTGAACCAAAATATTCATCTATAGGTCTT